>WLJZ01000071.1 GCA_009701525.1 Actinomycetota bacterium | reverse complement strand
CGTGATGGCAGAATAAAAATTGAACCTGAAGAGTTGGCACCAAGATATTTTGATTGGATCGACAACATGCACGATTGGTGCATCTCTCGCCAACTTTGGTGGGGACATCAGATTCCAGTTTTCTATGGACCTAATGGTGAAGTTGTAGTTTGCGGACCAGATGAAGTTCCACCTGCTGGTTACATTCAAGATCCAGATGTTTTAGATACCTGGTTCTCTTCGGGACTTTGGCCTTTCTCAACACTTGGTTGGCCAGATAAAACTGATGACTTAGCAAAGTTTTTCCCAACAAGCGTTTTGGTTACTGGATATGACATTCTGTTTTTCTGGGTTGCTCGAATGGTCTTGCTTGGATTATTTGTTACCGATGGCATCGCTCCTTTCCACACAATTGCTCTGCATGGGCTTGTTCGAGATCGCTTTGGAAAGAAGATGAGTAAGTCTCGTGGCAATACCGTTGATCCAATTGAGTTCATGGATAAATATGGTTCAGATGCTCTTCGCTTTACTTTGGCTCGTGGCGCAAACCCAGGAACAGATCAGGCGATTGCAGAAGAGTGGATAGGTGGTTCACGAAACTTCGCGACAAAACTCTGGAATGCATCACGTTTTGCAATAATGAATGGTGCGAATATTGATGGCGATGTTCCAGCATTTGATTCGTTAAATGCAATCGATCAATGGATTCTTACTAGATTAGATGAAACCATTGAAGAAGTAGATCAACTATTTGAGAAGTTTGAGTTTGCTAAGGCCTGCGAAATTATCTATCACTTTGCCTGGGATGATTTATGTGACTGGTACCTAGAACTTTCAAAGGCAACTTTTGCTGCTGGTGGCAGCGAAGCTGATAAATCAAGGCGTGTACTTGGCCATGTTCTAGATCAACTACTCCGCTTAATGCATCCAACAATGCCATTTATTACCGAAGAACTGTGGTGTTCATTTACCGGCGGCGAAACCCTGGTTACTGCAGCCTGGCCTAAGTTTTCAATCGAATCACGCAGCGAAGATTCAAAAGCCGTTGTTACACAACTTCAAGATTTGATCACTGAAATTCGTAGATTTAGAAATGATCAAGGAATAAAGACTTCAGCGAAAGTTGGAGCCAATTTCCAAGGGTTAGATTCACTTTCCAATTACGAAGCGGCGATTCGCCAAGTTTGCCGAATCGAACCAATTACCGGAAGTCCAAGTGCCGCAATCGAAGTTGGCAAAGTTAAAGTTGAATTTGATTTAACTGGCGCGATTGATGTTGTTGCAGAACGCGCAAGACTTACAAAAGATTTAGCTACTGCTGAGAAAGATCGTGCAACAGCGAAGGTTAAATTGGAGAATGAAGGCTTTATGGCCAAGGCGCCAATCGAAGTTGTTCAAGAGATCCGAGAGCGCTTGGCACAAACAACAGCTGATATCGAAAGTATCACTGCCCAACTTGCGGCACTTCCTAAAGCGTGATGACTACTCCAGAAGATTTAGAAGTAGTAAAAGTTATTGAAGCTGCGCTTATGAAGCGCTGGCCTGAAAGTAAAATCGAACCTTCATTAGATCGAATTTCAGCTTTAGTTGATGCGCTTGGTTCACCTCAGCTCTCTTTTCCAAATATTCATATCGGTGGCACTAATGGTAAGACCAGCACTTCTCGCATGATTGATGCACTCTTTACCGAATTGGAATATCGAACTGGTCGATTCACAAGCCCACACTTAGAAAGTTTCTTGGAGCGAATTTCAATTAAAGGTGCGCCAATTAGTCCGGCTGAATTAATCACTACTTACAATGACATCGCTCTTTATTTAGATTTAATCGACAGCAGATCACAAACTCCAATCTCATATTTTGAAGCACTTACTGCGATGGCATTTGTCGCGTTTGCTGAACATCCAGTTGACATTGGAATTATTGAAGTTGGAATGGGCGGGGATTGGGATGCAACAAATGTTGTACAAAGTGCGGTCTCGGTATTGATGCCGATAGGATTAGATCACACCGAATACCTTGGTGAAACTATTGAAGAAATCGCACGCACAAAGGCTGGAATTATTAAGCCTGAATCGCATGTAGTTCTTGCGGCCCAAGAACCAGAAGTAGCTCGAATACTTTTAGAGAAAGTAGTTGAAAAATCTGCTATTCCTTATCGTGAGGGAATTGAGTTTGCACTCACTCGCAGAGATATTGCAGTCGGTGGCCAAATGATTAGCGTCAAAGGTGTTCATGGTGATTATTCGGATATTTACTTGCCGCTTCATGGCGCCCATCAAGCTGCAAATGCTGCGGTAGCAATTGCAACGGTTGAAGCATTTGTTGGGGTAAAACTAGATGAGGATTTAGTTCGCGTGGCTTTTGCAAATGTCTCATCACCGGGCCGTCTTGAAATATTGCATAGAGATCCAACTGTGATTGTTGATGCGGCGCATAATCCGCATGGCGCCAAAGCCCTTGCTCAAACCATCAGCACCGAGTTTGATTTTGAATCTATTTTCTGCGTTTTAGGAATCCTTGGCGAGAAAGATGCGAAAGGCGTTTTGAAAGCCTTAGAGCCAGTTGTCGATCGCTTAGTTGTCACCAAATCTGATTCGCCGAGAGCGCTACCAGTCGATGAGTTATTTGATCTCGCTCTTGAAGTATTTGGCGCCGAAAGAGTTTTTAAAGAGAATGATTTATCGCCAGCAATTACTTATGCCATGGAGCAGGTAACTTTAATCAATCAAGTCAGTAATGGTGTTAGCGCAGTTGTTATTACCGGTTCGGTTGTCACAGCTGGAAGTGCGCGCGCTATCTTGAAGAAAATTGGGAGAGCAGAGGAAAAATGAGAGTTCTAGGTGCATCAGTTCTTTCGATGGAGGCCTTTGTTATGGGCTTCGCTGTTTTACTTGCCATGGGTGAACATTCAGGTGGCGCCTTGGCTCTAGGTGGTGCACTAGCAATTGCATTGTTGTTAAATGCCGGGCTAATGAAGAAGCGAACCGGTTGGGTTGTTGGCTCAATCCTGCAAATCGCAATGATCGGCTACGGATATGTAGTTCCTTCGATGTATTTCATGGGCGCACTTTTTGCCGCCTTATGGATTGCAGCCTTTCTAGTCGGCCGCAAGGGTGAGGCCATCCGAGCCGAACTTCTCAGGCAGAAACCCCTTAAATAACTAGCCCGGTAACTCCCGATTAGCAGGAAATTCTCGGATTAAGGAGATTGCGGTGGTCGCATTAGACTGACGCCCGTGAATTCCCAAAAAATAGAACGCACCCTAATTCTGGTCAAGCCAGATGGTGTCCGCCGCTCACTAGTCGGCGAAGTAGTAAATCGTATTGAAAGAAAAGGATATGAAGTTGTTGGTTTGAAAATGATTACACCAACACGTGAAATTCTTGAGAAGCATTATGCCGAACATGAAGGAAAGCCTTTTTACGAACCACTATTAGAATTTATGTTGTCCGGTCCAATCGTTGCAATGATTGCACAAGGCAATCGCGTGATTGAAGGATTTCGTAAATTAGCTGGAACCACTGATCCAACAACTGCAGAGCCAGGAACTATTCGTGGTGATTTAGCTCGTGATCAAGGAACCAAGGTTGTTCAAAATATTGTTCACGGTTCAGATTCACCAGAATCTGCAGCACGCGAAATTGCAATTTTCTTCCCCGAGTTAAATTAAGTGAAAGGTCTCAAATGAGCAAAAAGAATCCAAATCGCATGTCATTTATCGGAAGAGATATGGCTGTTGACTTAGGAACCGCAAATACTTTGGTCTATGTTCGCGGTCGCGGAATTGTTCTAAATGAGCCAAGCGTTGTAGCAGTGAACCAAGATACTGGTGGAATTCTTGCCGTTGGTCTTGAAGCAAAGCGCATGATCGGTCGTACACCAGGAAACATTGTTGCGATTCGCCCACTTAAAGATGGTGTTATTGCCGACTTCGATACCACTGAACGAATGCTCCGTTACTTTATTCAGAAAGTTCACCGTCGTCGTTATTTAGCAAAACCAAGAATTGTTGTCTGCGTTCCATCAGGTATTACTGGTGTTGAACAGCGCGCAGTTAAAGATGCTGGTTACGCAGCTGGCGCTCGTAAGGTTTACATCATTGAAGAGCCAATGGCTGCTGCAATTGGTGCAGGACTTCCTATTCACGAACCAACTGGAAACATGGTCGTAGATATTGGTGGCGGTACAACTGAAGTTGCAGTTATTTCTCTTGGTGGAATCGTTACTGCGCTTTCAATTCGCGTTGGTGGCGACGAGCTAGATCAAGCAATTATTGATTGGGTTAAGCGCGAATACTCACTTCTATTGGGAGAGCGCACAGCTGAAGAAATCAAGATGGCCATTGGTTCTGCCTACCAACTTCCAGGTGAACCAGATGCTGAAATTCGCGGTCGCGATCTTGCAACTGGTCTTCCAAAAACTATCCGAGTTTCTGCTGAAGATATTCGCAAAGCACTTGAAGATCCAGTTAACCAAATAGTTAACGCAGTTAAGAGCACGCTAGATAAAACTCCACCAGAACTAGCAAGCGATCTAATGGATCGCGGAATCGTTCTTACGGGCGGCGGCGCACTTCTTCGTGGACTTGATGAAAGACTTCGCCACGAAACTGGAATGCCAGTACATATCAGCGAGCGTCCACTACAAGCAGTGGCTGAAGGTTCAGGTAAGTGCGTTGAAGAGTTCGAAGCCTTGGAAAAGGTTTTGATTTCTGAACCTCGCCGTTAAGGAGAAATAAAGTGGCAGGTGGTGGCAACAATCGCTCTAGGCTTTTGCTTGTCATCCTTCTTGTTACATCACTATTTCTAATTACCCTTGATTTGCGCGGAGTTAGCGTGACCAAGAATTCGAGAAATGCCACTCAATCTTTCCTTGCGCCAATTCAGCGCGGAGTTTCCGATTTATTCTCACCAGTTGGTAATTTCTTTGGTGATATCAAAAACTTTGGAAAGACTAAGGCTCAGTTAAAAGAGCTAAAGAAAGAGAATGCAAAACTTCGTAAAAAAGTAATTTTCAATAAGGACACCGCTGGCCAGCTTAAGAAATTAAAGAACGTCTTAGATCTCGCAGGGCGTGGCAGTTATAAAATTGTCTCGGCTCGAGTAATTGGCAAGGGAAGTTCATCAACATTTAGCCAGACAATAACTATTGACGCTGGTTCGAATGATGGCATCAAAAAAGATATGACCGTTATGGGCGAACTTGGATTAGTTGGAGTTGTAAGAAGCACGACTTCAACATCAGCGATCGTTCTTCTTATGAGCGATCCAACATTTCGAATCGGCG
>WLJZ01000070.1 GCA_009701525.1 Actinomycetota bacterium | reverse complement strand
GGAGATCTGATGCACCCAGCTACTGCGACAAGTGCAATCAATTCAAAATGGCGAGAAATTCTCATTTGGGGAGTATAAATCGGTAATTTTGCTTTATTGCTATTTAACTTTAAACCGCTGGTTGAGAGTTTGTTGCCGCGCCATTCCCATTTGAAACTTGCTTGAAATATTCCAACCGATAGGGTTTCAAGCACATCAATCCCTTACAAAAGGGCTATATCAGGAGGCGCTTTGAAAAAGTCATTAAAGCTAATGGCGGTAGCCGCATCTCTAACAC
Source organism: Actinomycetota bacterium (assembly GCA_009701525.1). Taxonomy (GTDB): domain Bacteria; phylum Actinomycetota; class Actinomycetes; order Nanopelagicales; family Nanopelagicaceae; genus AAA044-D11. The sequence continues at coordinate 5,009 of WLJZ01000070.1, read as the reverse complement.
TTATTACAGGTGTTGCAGTTGCACCGTCATCACAAGCAGCAAAAATTAAACTTTGTCTCGCACTAGACACTGGTGGCGTAGACGACCGTTCATTCAACCAAGGTGCATGGTCTGGTGCTCAAGCATCAACAGTTTCAACAGCAGAATATCTTCCAGCTGCATCGTCAGCTGACTTCGCACCAAATATCAAGAAGTTTGTTGATAAGGGTTGCGATCTAATTGTTGGCGTTGGCTTTGCAATCTCAGCTGAAATTGTTAAATCTGCAAAGGCAAACCCAAAGATCAAATATGCAGTTGTTGATGATGCAGGTCAAGATTGCGATGCAAACTGGAACTGTTCAAACGTTGCAAACGTTAAGGGTCTAACTTTCCAGACAGATGAAGCTGCATTCATGGCAGGTTATTTGTCAGCAGGAATGTCAAAGACTGGCAAAGTTGCTACTTACGGTGGCGCGCCATATCCAACGGTTACAATTTTCATGGATGGCTTCGCTCGCGGTGTTGCTTACTACAACAAGCAAAAGGGTAAGTCAGTAAAGGTTCTTGGTTGGGATCCAGCAAATCCAAAGTCTGGTTCATTCGTGGGTAACTTCACAGACCAGAACAAGGCGCTAACAATGTCAAAGGCATTTGAACAACAAGGTGCCGACATCATCCTTCCAGTAGGTGGAAACCTCGGAGCTCCTTACGCTGCTGCATCTGAAAAGAGCAAGAAGTCACTTACTATCTGGGTTGACTCAGATGGCTATGGACTTCTAACAGCTGGTAAGTCAATTCTTCTTACAACAGTTGTTAAGGAAATTGGCGCATCAATCAAGTCAGTCGCGGCTGATGTTGCTTCAAAGAAGTTCACAGGTAAGGCATACGTAGGAACACTGAAGAACAAGGGTGTTTCACTTGCGCCATACCATGACCTAAATTCAAAGGTCCCTGCAAAGCTAAAGAGTGAAATCCTCAAGATCAAGAATGAGATCATTGCTGGAACTCTTAAGGTAAATGCATAAGTAAGTAAGTAATTAAAACAGGAGGTCCGAAGCATCGGGCCTCCTGTTTTTTTGCCATTAAATCGCTAGGATTCCAATGTGTCACTAGAGCTTCGCGGAATAACCAAAACCTTTGGTTCCTTCACCGCCAATGATTCAATAAATTTGCGTGTTGAAACGGGGCAGATTCACGCGATACTTGGCGAAAATGGCGCCGGTAAATCAACCTTAATGAATATTGTTTATGGGTTACTCAAAGCCGACAGCGGCGAAATTTTAGTTGATGAGAAAATAATGAGTATCAATGAACCAAGCGATGCGCTCACTGCAGGCATCGGAATGGTTCATCAGCATTTCATGTTAATTCCAGTCTTCACAGTTGCCGAGAACATAATTCTCGGTCATGAGAAAACCAAAAAATTAGGCGTTCTAGATATTGATGGAGCTCGCGAAGCAATTCGCCGAGTCTCAAAAGATTTTGGTTTCGAAGTTGATCCAGATGCGATTGTTGAAACACTTCCCGTTGGTATCCAACAAAAAGTTGAGATTATTCGAGCGCTGATCTACGAAGCAAAGGTATTGATTCTCGATGAACCAACAGCTGTTTTAACACCACAGGAGACTGACGAACTCCTTAAGACAATGCAGGAGTTAAAAGCAAAAGGGACATCAATAATTTTTATCACCCATAAATTGCGTGAAGTTCGAGCGGTCGCAGATCAAATCACGATTATTCGACGCGGAAAAGTCGTTGGCGCAGTTTCACCCACAACATCTGAAGGCGAGCTGGCTTCAATGATGGTTGGTCGCGCTGTTGACCTCGCGCCTGAGAAACACAAGCACGAAATTGGCGAGCCAATATTGGTTGCAACCAATTTAACTGTGCGCGATGGCCAAGGTAGCGCTGTTGTTAAGTCGGTTAATTTTCACGTCAACGCTGGTGAAGTCTTGGCGATTGCAGGAGTTCAAGGAAATGGTCAATCCGAACTGGCTCGAGCGCTGATAAATCTTGAGGATCACATAGAAGGTTCGATTAAATTAGATGGCAAAGAAATTAGGGGAGTGAGTATTTATGACGCTCTTCATTCCGGAATTGCATTTATCCCAGAGTCGCGGGAGTTAGATGGGCTGGTTGGTAGTTTTTCAATCGCAGAGAATTTAATTCTCGACCTACATGACCAAGCGCCTTACGCAAAGGGGCTGAGTCTTTCGGCAAATACTGTTATGACGGAAGCAAAGAAACGTGTCACTGAATTTGATATTCGCTTGCAATCTGTTTCAGATGCCGTCTCCACACTTTCGGGTGGCAACAAGCAGAAAGTTGTTATTGCGCGCGAGCTTTCAAGACCAGTGAAGGTGCTAGTTGCATCCCAACCAACTCGGGGACTAGATGTTGGCTCGATTGAATTTGTTCATGAACGCATTCTTGCCGAACGCGATCTCGGACGTGGTGTTATTTTATTTAGCACTGAGCTAGATGAGGTAATGGCACTTGCCGATCGCATCGCTGTGATGTATCGCGGCGAGATTTTGGAGATCGTGGATTCTGGTGTAACTCGCGAAGAGCTTGGCCTTTTGATGGCGGGCGTAGTTAAAAAAGGAGCGAGTGCGTAATGAAGAATTCATTAATTAAATTCGGTCAAGCTATCAAATTGCCAGGTCTCTCTTTCTTTATGGCCTTCACTCTTACCGGTCTAATAATTGCGATTTCAGATTCAAAAGTTATAGCCAAGATTTCATCACCACTAGAATTTATAAAGAGTGCACTTGCCGCAGTAGGTAACGCCTATTTGGCGCTCTTTCAAGGCTCTATTTACGATGTGAACCTAACAAAAGACGGCTCCTTTCTTCAAGGTTTCTATCCACTCTCCGAAACTATTGTTATCGCAACTCCACTAATTCTTACGGGCTTATCAGTTGCATTGGCATTTAAATCTGGCCTCTTTAATATTGGCGCACAAGGACAATTTATTTTCGGAGCAATTGGCGCTTCATATGTAGGTTTCCATTTTGATCTTCCAGTCGGCATTCACATATTGGCTGCAGCTGCTGCTGGCGCTTTCTGTGCTGCAATTTGGGGCGGAATAGTTGGCTTGCTCAAAGCCCGTACCGGTGCGCACGAAGTTATTTTGACGATCATGATGAATTACATCGCCAGCTATTTTATTCTCTGGATTCTAAAGACTCAGAGTTTTCTTCGTCCAGGGCGAATTGATCCAATCGCACCAGAAGTTAGAGAGAGCGCACGTCTACCTCTCCTTGCAGGTTCTGATTTCCGATTGAACTTTGGAATTTTTATCGCACTTGGTGCTGCGCTCTTTGTCTGGTGGCTTCTAACTAAGACCACAATTGGATTTAAATTCCGCGCAGTTGGTGCAAATGGCCAAGCTGCAAAGACGGCAGGAATTTCAGTTCCTTTTGTAATTACTTCGACGATGATGATTTGTGGCGCTCTGGCCGGACTAGGTGGCGCAGTTCAAGTGCTTGGTAGTGAGTATGCACTTAATACAGATATTGCCGGCTCTTTTGGCTTCGACGCGATAACCGTTGCACTTCTAGGTCGCGCACAACCACTTGGCACAGTATTTGCTGCACTTTTATTTGGCGCCCTTCATGCCGGTGGGCGAACTATGCAATCTAGTACTGGGGTTCCACTTGATATTGTCTTGGTAACTCAGGCGCTAATAGTTCTCTTTATCGCCGCACCTGCATTTGTTAGATACATCTTTAGAGTTAAGAAAATGAATACATCAGCTTCACTTACATCAAAGGGGTGGAACGGATGAGTAAGGTGAGATCAAACGTTGAGAGACGCAGATTAGCGGGAGTATCTGTTGTTACTTCACTTTCGTTGTTGTCTCTACTTTTCTTCGGCTTTATATCTCCCGGAAAAGAGAAGACCACCTTTGGTTTTGTTCTAAATAACGAATGGGTACTTCTTAAAGAGTGGATAGTCTCCTCTTCAACGGGATCAAGAGTATTTTCAATAATCGCGGTTATCGCCTCACTATTTGCAATCTTGGCGCTGCGCAAAGGTCAGAAAATAGTGATACCTGCAGCGCTAGCTACAGTTGGATTGTTAATGTCATTCATTACTTGGGTGGCTTCAGGAAAATTTATTCCGTTCACTGGACTTCTACAAGGCGCTCTTTTGTTGGCAGTTCCACTTATCTTCGGATCAATGTCAGGCTTAATTTGTGAACGTTCAGGTGTTATTAATATAGCAATCGAAGGTCAACTTCTCGCAAGTGCATTTGTTTCCGGAGTGGTTGCAAGTCTTACGCACCAGACAATCTGGGGTCTAATTGCGGCGCCATTTGCGGGCGCGGCAATCTCACTTCTTCTCGCAACTTTTGCAATTAAGTTTTCAGTAGACCAAGTAATTTTAGGTTTCGTTTTAAACGTCCTCGTAATTGGGCTAACTGACTTCCTGTATAAGAAACTATTAGTTCCATACCAAGAAACTTGGAATACAGCGCCAACATTTGGCCATATTGAAATTCCGATACTCTCTAAGATTCCAGTTCTTGGACCGATTTTCTTTAGCCAATCAATTGTTGTTTATTTAATGTTCGGGATTGTTGCAGCTATTACTTTTGCCCTCTTCAAAACTAAATGGGGTTTACGTACACGCGCAATTGGCGAACATCCAACGGCTGCAGACACGGTTGGAATTGATGTAAATAAACTTAGATTTAAGAATGTCATGATCGCCGGTTTAATTGCTGGAGTAGGTGGTGCTTATTACACCGTTGGTTCGGTTGGAGCGTTTGGTAAAGAGATGACTGCTGGCGCCGGTTTTATCGCACTTGCTGCTCTGATCTTTGGTAAATGGAGTCCAATGGGAGCTGTATTCGCCGCCTTGTTATTTGGTTTTGCTGATAATTTACAGAGTACATTGACAATTATTGGAGTTTCGATTCCATCTGAATTCATGTTGATGGTTCCATATATTGCAACAATAATTGCAGTTACAGGTCTAGTCGGAAGAGTAAGAGCGCCGGCGGCAGATGGTGTGCCATACCT
>WLJZ01000007.1 GCA_009701525.1 Actinomycetota bacterium | reverse complement strand
CTGGTGGGCGGTGAGGGTTTCGAACCCCCGACATCCTCGGTGTAAACGAGGCGCTCTACCACTGAGCTAACCACCCAAAACTTACTGCCGCACTCTACCTGCAGATTGGCAGTATTAAAAATTCAGTAAACGAATGCTTAAAGTGCTGCGAGCGCAGCCTTGTAATCAACCAAATTACGCGCATCTCCGAGGCCATTTACTACCTGCCAGCGAAGAACACCTGACTTATCAATAATGAATGTTCCGCGAGTAGCACAGCCACGTTCTTCATTAAATACGCCATAGGCCTTTGCTGCTGCACCATGTGGCCAGAAGTCGGCTAGTACAGGGAATTTGTATCCCTCTTTTTCTGCAAATGCTTTCTGCGCATACATTGGATCACAAGAGATTGCGATTAGTTGAACATCATCATTTTGGAATGCTGCTAAATCATCGCGAAGTCCGCAGAGCTCGCCTGTGCAAATTCCAGAGAATGCGAATGGATAGAAAAGTACTACGACGTTCTTTGAACCCTTGAAAGATGAGAGTGAAATTTCTGCGCCATGTTGATCCATCAATTTAAAATCTGGGGCTGGTGATCCAATTTGTAGCGCCATGTTCTCTCCTAATTATTTGCGACTGGTTTTTCTTGCAACTAATTTAGTTGCTGTCCAATCTGCACCGATGGCAAAGGATACAGTCTGCGAGAGACCGGCGATTGGCGCCGCTTCTTGAATATCACTTGGTTGGACATGACCTGATCTTCCTACTTTTGGAGTGAGCAACCAGATTGGTCCAGTCTCGGATAAGTAAGTCAGTGCGTCCATCAAGTCATCAACTAAATCGCCATCACCATCTCGCCACCAAAGCAGAACAACATCGAGAACTTCGGTTGCAGTCCCCTCGATAAATTTTGTGCCAGTGCGCTTTGTTATGGCGCTACGAAATTCTTGGTCGCAGTCAGAATCAAATCCGACTTCTAAAATCAGCTCTCCTGGTTCAAGAGCAAGACGTTCAATAATCAGATCTACCCCCATCGGGGTTCTTCCTCCTTAACTGCATTCTTAAATTGCCGGCGAATGTGAGATAGGTAATTCCAGGAGAGAAGTCCACCGAACCTTTGCCATTTGCGCAAGGGGAATTTGGGCATTGGGTGGAAAGTTCACGCCAAATTCGTGGAAAGATACAGCCATGAGCGCAAACGACCAGGCCCCAGACCATTTGATCGACCAGCTAGTCGACACTGATCCCCAAGAAACTGCAGAGTGGACCGAGTCGCTAGATGCCGTATTAAAGAATGCTGGACCAGTTCGCGCCCGTTACTTAATGCTTGCGATGTTAGATCGTGCCGGTGAAAACAATCTTGGCGTTCCAGCACTTCGCGCAACTGATTACATAAATTCAATTCCACCAAAGCAAGAACCTAACTTCCCTGGCGATGAATTTATCGAGCGCCGTATCCGCGCATTCATTCGTTGGAATGCTGCAGTCATGGTTCACCGCGCGCAACGCCCAGGTATCGGAGTTGGCGGACACATCTCTACTTATGCATCTTCAGCTTCACTTTATGAAGTTGGCTTCAACCATTTCTTCCGCGGAAAGAACCATCCTGGTGGCGGAGATCAAATCTTTTATCAAGGCCATGCAAGTCCTGGAATGTATGCACGCGCATTTCTTGAAGGTCGTTTAACCGAACATCAGATGGATGGCTTCCGCCAAGAACTTTCACATGAAGGTGGCGGACTCTCTTCTTATCCACATCCACGTTTGATGCCAGAGTTCTGGGAATTCCCAACAGTTTCAATGGGGCTGGGTCCAATCAATGCGATTTATCAAGCACGCTTTAACCGTTACCTAAATGGTCGTGGCATTAAAGATACAAGTGATCAAAATGTCTGGGCATTCCTCGGCGATGGTGAGTGCGATGAACCTGAAACTCTTGGCGCAATCAGCCTTGCTGCGCGCGAAGGGTTAGATAACTTAACTTTTGTTATTAACTGCAACCTGCAACGCCTTGATGGACCAGTTCGCGGTAATGGAAAAATTATTCAAGAACTTGAATCAATCTTCCGTGGCGCTGGCTGGAACGTAATAAAAGTTATTTGGGGTCGCGAATGGGATGAACTCCTTGCAAAAGATCGCGATGGCGCACTAGTTGAATTAATGACTAAGACAACCGATGGCGATTACCAGACATTTAAGGCTGAATCTGGCGCATATGTTCGTGAGCACTTCTTCGGTCGTGACCCACGCACTGCAGCAATGGTTGCCGATTGGTCTGATGAAAAGATTTGGGCGCTAAAGCGCGGTGGACACGATTACCGCAAATTATTTGCTGCCTACAAGCAAGCTTCAGAACATAACGGTCGCCCAACAGTGATTCTTGCTAAGACCATTAAGGGCTGGACTCTTGGTTCGCACTTTGAAGCACGAAACTCAACGCACCAGATGAAGAAGATGACGCACGAAGATCTTCTTGCATTCCGTGACACACTTCAGATTCCGCTAACAGATGAACAAATCGATGCGAAGGCACCTCCTTATTACCATCCAGGCGTTGACTCCCCTGAATACAAATACATGATGGAGCGCCGCAATACTCTTGGTGGTTCTATGCCATCTCGTCGCAAGGATTCTGCCCCGCTTGTTCAACCACCACTTGAAACTTATGACTCAGTTATTCGTGGTTCAGGACATCAAGAAGTTGCAACAACAATGGCTTTTGTTCGCTTACTAAAGGATTTGTTAAAAGATCCAGGTATTGGCAAGCACTTAGTTCCAATTATTCCGGATGAAGCTAGAACTTTCGGTATGGATTCATTGTTCCCATCCCTAAAGATCTACTCACCACATGGTCAGAATTACACATCGGTTGACCGAGAATTAATGCTCTCCTACAAGGAATCTACTTCGGGTGTAATTCTCCACGAAGGAATTAATGAGGCTGGTTCGACCGCATCATTTACCGCAGTGGGAACTTCTTACTCCACCCACGATGTTCCAATGATTCCGATTTATATTTTCTATTCAATGTTTGGTTTCCAGAGAACCGGCGATGCGTTCTGGGCTGCTGCAGATCAGATGGCTCGAGGCTTTGTACTTGGTGCAACTGCGGGACGAACAACGCTAAATGGTGAAGGTCTGCAACACGAAGATGGGCATTCACATCTATTGGCTTCGACAAACCCAGCAATTGTTTGTTATGACCCAGCATTCGGTTACGAATTAGGACACATCGTTCGTGATGGTCTAAAACGTATGTATGGTGAGAACAGCGAAAATATTTATTACTACCTAACTATTTACAACGAGCCATATGTTCAACCAGCACAACCAGATGATCTAGATATAGATGGTCTACTTAAGGGAATTTATCTCTACTCCCCTGCAAAGCGCGGTAAGAAGAAGGTTCAACTCCTCGCTTCTGGCGTTGCAATGAACTGGGCTGTAAAGGCTCAGCAGCTTCTCGCTGATGATTGGGGCGTTGCAGCAAGTGTCTGGTCTGTCACTTCTTGGAATGAACTACGTCGCGATGGCTTAGCTGTTGATCGCCACAATCTATTAAATCCAAGTGATAAGAAATCTGCTTACATCACAAAGAAATTACAAGATCAAGATGGTCCAGTAATTGCGGTAAGCGATTTCATGCGCGCAGTTCAAGATCAAATTGCTCCATGGGTTGAACAAGATTTCTACTCACTAGGAACAGATGGCTTTGGACTTTCAGATACTCGCGGTGCGCTACGTCGTCACTTCAAGGTTGATGCTGAATCAATTGTTGTCGCAGCGCTTTCACGATTAGCAGAGGCTGGCGAAGTTAAGGCGAAAGTTGTCACGGAAGCTTTGAATAAGTATCGCTTAAATGACATTAGCGCCGCAGATCCAGGTAACACTGAAGGTTCAGGCTGATTAATTAGGCTTTTCTTCGCGGCCGAGATGCGAGAACCTTGAGGCCGCGATCAGCATTAGCGCTGGAATTAAAAGAGCAATCGTTACAGAAGTTGCTTGCGCTACCCAAGAAATCAAGACTTTGACTGCGAAAGTTAAAATCGTTTGAGAAAGACCAAGCTGTGCAACGACAACGCTGCTAGGTAGAGAAGAATTTCTAAAAGCTATTCCAAATAAAGTTGGAGCCAAGATTGATGATCCAAATCCAGCTATTGCAAATCCAACTAGAGCGAAGATAAAACCTAGAGTTCGATTGGTGGCGCTAAGCCAGGTTCCAAGTGAGATGAAGAGGGCGAAACCTACGCCGCCCAAAACTGGAAGCTTTGCAATTAACTCGCGCTCACTCCATTTTGATGCAAGCCAATTCGCTCTAAATCTAAAGATAATAAGTGCGCCAATATAAACCGCATATCCATAAATACTTAGAGATGGACTCATACGAAGTGTGTCCTTGGCATAGATTGCAGACCAATCCTGAGTCGAGAATTCAGTCTGCATGGCTAGAACCATTGCTATTACCAATACTGGTTGGAATCTAAATGATTTAGCTATTCCCTTAAATGAGATATTAGGGAATGGCTCTTCTTCCGCATTCTTGTCGATGAAAAATGGCGTTGATTTAACTACGCCATACATAGTTAAGGACCACATAATCAAGACAATTACATCTATATGCCAAGAGAGCGTTACAAAAGGCGTAATTGCAATCGCTAGTAGTGAAGTTAAGAGCGCACCAAGGCTCCAAAGCCCATGCAACCTAGGAAGTATTAGCTCTCCAACTTCCTCTTGTCGATGGATAGCTTGTGCGTTATTTGCAATATGGAATGAGGCCCACGAAAAGGCAATCACAATATTTACAATGAGCCAATAGGTCGGATTATGAATATGTGGAACTAACCCCATTCCACCAAATAATCCAGTGGCACCTAAGACAACAATCGGTTTCACGCCAAAGATATGAACCCAATGTCCAACCAGGATGAAGGCGATAACACTTCCGACTGCACCAAGACTTAAGAAAGTACCGAAAGTTCCGTTATTAATTCCTAACTGATCGCGGATCTCTGGGAATCTTGTTGCCGTAGCCATGGAGCCGATTCCGAATGGCAGAAAGAGATAACTAAGCGCTCGGCGTTCGGTTTTTGAGAATTTAGATTTCAATAGAGCGCACTCGCAAGTTCTTTTCGGGCTGCAATTAAATCTGGGTCAGATGGGTCAACTAACGCAAAGAGAGTGAGTAGATGTTCGCGAACAACCTTTTTCTCATCCCCTTGGCTAGATTTCACTAAATTTATTAAGCGATCGAATGCAAGTTTATTTAGCCCACTTGCAATCTCAACATCTGCGGCTTTTAGTTGAATTGAAATCTCATTTGGGTTTGCTAAAGCGAGAGTCATAACTTCCTTTGGATCTAAATCCTTTACTCTAATTATTAACTCGGTCTGTGCCAAGCCAAGTTTCGCTAAATTATCCCCGGGCTTGCGAGCCAGCCATTTTTCGTAATGTGCTTTAGCTTCTTCCAAGTCGCCCTTCTCCATGGCTTCCATTGCGGCAATCTCTTCGGCCTCCATTGGAACTTCAATCGCTTCCGATTTTTCAAGTGCTTGTCCAACACCTCGTTCGGCAGCAAGTCCTACGACCTTATCAATTACCAGTCTTATCTGTTCTGGCGTTGGTACCGCTTCGAAGAGTGGAACCATCTGCTCTTGAATAATCGCAATCGCAATTGGTACCGACTGAATTTGTAGCGCTTGTGCTACCTGAACTTCTGAATCAACATTCACAGTTCCAAGAATCCAAGCTGGTTCGCCATTCTCAAGAAGATCTGCTTCTTGATATCTGCCCATAACTTCTAGAAGTTCGGTTGCTTGCGCACTTCTCGGGGACCAACAAATAAGTATTACAACTTTCTGATTTGAGGCCGGAAGAACTTCACTTATTAAATTGGCTTGAGTTACTGGGATTCCAGGAGTTTGAATTGGCGAAATTGCTGGCTTGCCGAGCGAACTAAGGTCCACGGCACTGGCAAAATTCTTTGGCAGTGGTGGCAAACTCATGGCGCCATCCTACATATATCTACTGCTAATTATTTTGAAGGTGGCTCGTGAATTCCAGGAATAGTCACACCGACATAGGTTCTAAAGGGAAGAATATTTTCAATGTAATCCTTTGTTGCAAAATCAAGACCTAAATCGTGCCCAGCTTGTTCTCCTAGATACCAACGGTGTTCCAAAATTTCATGGAACATCTGAGTTTGTTCTACGCGATCAGAAAGTTCTTTTGGCACTTGATTCATTACATGGTGATAAGTGTCACGAAGCCATCTTCGTGCACTGTCATGAACTGGTGGTTTAGGCGTAGCTTCGCGGCCACGGAAACGATCGAAAGATGCAAGCAAGCGCTTGGCCTGTAATTCTTCGGCATGAATTCCAAGAAGTTCTAGCAAACGATTCTGGTGATATCCGGCAGCTACCAGCTTTGGTTGGAACTTTAACTCACCTTTATCTCCGTTAATTGAAACTTCGACTTCTTCAACAGCAAAACCTAAATCCTGTAATTGTCGCATTGCGCCTTCTACTGCATGTCGATCATTTGGATCGAGAATTTGTGGCTCACGAAGCGCCTTCCAAAGTCTGCGATAGCGTTTAATCACGCCCTCGCTAGCGCGGACCGGATCCATATCTGCCTGCAATACTCCAGCGATTTTTAAATCTTCAAGTTCAGCAGCGACGTTGAAAAGGGAAATCTCTAAATCATGTTCGCGTTGACCATCAGTAAGTTGAGTTTGAAATTCGCCAGTTTCAGCATCTACAAGATAGGCCGCAAATTGATCAGCATCGCGACGAAATAGCGTATTTGATAGTGAGCAATCGCCCCACCAAAATCCAAGCAGATGAAGGCGGACTAATAAAAGCGCCAGAGCGTTGGCCATATTTGTGATCTCATGTGGAGTTATTTGCGCACTTAAGATAACTCGAAATGGAAGTGAGAACGGCAGATAATGTGTAACTAGAGCCGCTGGAAGTTCGTTGCCCTCACCATCAGTTCTATTTTCGATTACTGCTACCGGCTCAACACATGGTGCTTCTCGACTATTTAATTCGCGCAGCAGCGCATATTCACGATTCGCGAATTCTGGAACGGTCTCTTTGATTGCATATATTTGAGAGTCATTACTTTCATTGGCTTTAACTAGGCGCACGATATGTCGCGAAATACCCCGCATATCTGTGAGCGAGGCATCTTCTGGCCAAACTTCTAGTGGCTTTGCCCAAGGCAATCGGGCAAGGGCAGACATCTCTTCTGCCAATCCAGTAATTCGTAAGTCAGCCACGGGGCTATTCTCTCCTATTTTGTGTTACCGCGACGTTAAAATAACGTCATGGCAAAGTTAAAACCAATAATTAAGCGACCAAGTCTCACTAGAAAAAAGAAGACCGTTCAAGCAGAGGATTTTGGGACGCTAGGTGCCCCGCTAAATCATTCACATCCCTTTTATTTTGGATTTCTGGCTGCATCTGGCGCCATCATCGCAATAACTTTGCTCCGTGCATTGGCATCAGCCAGCCAGGTTTTTGTTTTAATAATCATCTCCCTCTTCTTTGCGATGGGTCTAAATCCAGCAGTCCTATTTATCGAACGACGTGGATTTAGCAGAGCAAAAGCTGTTGCGGCCACAGTCGCTGCAGTTGTTGCATTTGTAGGCGTTTTCATCTGGGTTGCCGCCCCACTAATAATTGATCAAGTTGATGCTCTTATTCATAATGCTCCACAATTGATCTCCGATTTGAAAAATAATTCAACTATCAACGAACTAAACTCAAACTACGGAATTATTGACACCATCCAAACAAAAGTTCAATCATCAATTAAAGATGGAAAATTTGTTATCGGCGCATTTGGTGGCGTAATCGGAGTCGGCAAAGCTGTAATTTCGGGGGCGCTATCAGCGTTAACTATTCTGGTCCTGACCCTCTACTTCTTGGCTGCGCTTCCAACTGTAACTAACGATGCTTACCGCCTAGTTCCTGCTAGTCGTCGCGAGCGAGTTGCAAAGATTAGCGATGCGATTATTTTCCGCGTTGGCGCCTTCGTTGGCGGTCAGATCACAATTTCATTCTTCGCTAGCCTCTTCATATTTATTCTTGGCATCGTGCTAGATCTTCCTTATAAGTCCGCGCTTGCACTTGTCGTGTTTGTCTGTGGCTTAATTCCTTTGATTGGTCACTTCATTGGAATGACAATTGTTACCTTAATTGCGCTCACAGTTTCCCCACTAATTGCAGCCATCTCACTAGCCTCATACATAATTTACGTACAATTTGAGAATTATGTTTTAACACCAAAGGTTATGAAACGTTCGCTTTCAATACCTGGGCTAGTAACAATCATTGCAGCGCTCATAGGAACATCTCTGCTTGGGCTTGTTGGTGGAATTCTTGCAGTTCCAATTGCTGCTGCAGTTCTACTTATCTTAGATGAAGTTATTTATCCAAAGGCGGATAAGAACTAAACTTCAGTTGGAAGCGGCAAACTTTGTGGTGAAATTATTTTAGTTATTTCACTCAAGACTCTATAAACAGCTGGCTCACCAACCCAGAGATGCTTCGCCTCTTCGACATTTATAAGCACGATTTGTGGAATAACTTTAAAAGCTTCGGCTGCAGCAGCAGGCTGCAAGTAATCATCGAACTCTGGAATAAGAGCAGTAATAGCTCGCCCATCTTTAGCCCAGAATTCCAGATCACTAATCTCTGATGTTCGAAGTGGTGGACTTAATAGGATTAAACCAAGAACTCTTGGATCTCTCGCATATTTGAGTGCCAGGTCGGTTCCAAATGACCAACCCATTACCCAAAGTTTTTCAACACCAAGTTCGTTTAGGCAATATTCGATTGCTGCTTCAACATCGAATTTCTCCGTTACGCCTTCGCCAAAACTTCCATCACTGGTTCCGGCTTCAGACGTTGTTCCTCTGGTATTGAATCTGATGATTTCAATTCCAGCCATTGCCGGCAATCTATTTGCGGCTTTCTTATAAACGTGGCTATCCATCATTCCGCCAGCAGTTGGAAGTGGATGAAGTGCCAGAATCGAACCAATCCGTGCCCCGATTGGTGTGGCTACTTCCCCAATTAAATTTAGACCGTCAGCCGTATGAATTGTTATTGAACGACGATTTGCCGGCAACACAGTGCTTGGGCGTATTAACTCTGACACGAAATAAGTTTAGTCTTACGCAATGGAAACTATTGCATCTCAGACTGCCCAGACTTTTGATAGCCACAACCCAATTGATGCCAGTGTGATTGCCAGCTATCCCAATACCTCGGCCGCAGAGGTAAGCGCTGCAGTTGAACGTGCCCGTGCCGCAACTGTTGCTTGGCAAGCTCTTGGCTTTCGGGGGCGTCGTAAAGTTTTATTAAAGTGGGCTGCAGAGATTACAAAGAATGTAGATGAGATTGCAGAAATAGTGCGGGCTGAAACTGGAAAGCCAATTAGCGATGCAACGCTAGAGGCAACGCTGGCACTTGGTCATTTAGCTTGGGCTGCAAAACACGCAGAAAGCGTTCTCTCGAAACAACACCGGCCATCTGGCTTATTAATGTTTAACATGAAAACAAATGTGAGCCGAGTTCCTATGGGTGTCGTGGGCGTAATCGGGCCATGGAATTATCCAATCTTTACGCCAATGGGATCGATTGCATACGCCCTTGCTGCTGGAAATACAGTTGTCTTTAAACCAAGTGAATACACACCTGGAGTCGGACATTGGCTTGCAACTAGTTTTGCAAACATTGCACCCTTTGCAGATATTTTCACTTGTGTAACCGGATTGCCTGAAACCGGAAAAGCCCTTACCGAATCTGCCGTAGATAAAGTTTCATTCACTGGCTCAACTAGAACTGCTAAGAAAGTTGCTGCTTCCTGTGCCGAGAGAATGGTTCCAGTCGTACTTGAATGTGGTGGCAAAGATCCTGTTCTAGTCGCAGCAGATGCCGATATTGATCGCGCTGCGCAATATGTGCTCTGGTCTGCAATGTCGAATGCTGGACAGACATGTATCGGCGCCGAGCGCGTTTATGTTGTAAATGAAGTTGCCGATAAATTCATTGCAAAGATCACGGAATTAGCTAAAGATGTTCATCCCGGTAAGGATGGAAATTATGGGCCAGCAACAATGCCCTCTCAATTAAAAGTAATTCAAAGCCATCTAGATGATGCCGCAGCGAAAGGTGCAAAGTTCGTGGTTGGTGGCGTTGATTCAGTTAAGGCGCCATTTGTTGAACCTGTGATCATGGTTGATGTTCCAGAAGATTCAACTGCGGTAACTGAAGAGACTTTTGGTCCAACTCTTGTAATTAATAGAACTACAGATATTTCCGAAGCAATTCGGTTAGCAAACGCGACTAGATATGGCCTTGCTGCTTCAGTTTGGTCAAAGCGAAATGGCGAGAAGATTGCTGCGCAGCTTCAATGCGGAATGGTTTCAGTAAATTCGGTCATTGCATTTGCCGCAATTGCATCAGTGCCCTTTGGTGGCGTAAAAGATAGCGGCTACGGTCGGATTCACGGACCAGAAGGCCTTCTGGAATTTACTTATCCAAGAACCGTTGTAAAAACTTTATTTAATATTCCAATAGTTTTCACATCATTTGGTCGAACTAAGTTTGCAGATAAATTCATTAAATTTGCAATTAAGACTCTGCACTCCAAAGGTATTGGCTAGTAACGCGGTGCACCTTTAGATCGAAGCGTTCTAGGCTTTCGATCATTTCGCTTCGTCCAACAAACAGTGTGCCAATGACGTCTTGATTCAACATCTTCTTCTAGCCAGGCAACAGTGTGAGGTGTTGCGGTTGGAATCAACTGATCGCATCCTGGGCAGCGATAAGGTTTCGTTGAAGTTGATCCGGTAATTCTGCGGACTCGATATACGCCCTCAGAATGTTCTTCCACAGTCTCACTAGATAATGAAATTTCGCGCTCTTCATCGTTGTTAGAAGCCCGCTTTTGGGACCTCTTAGGATGATTTCTGCGCGGACTCACAGGCTTATTCTCTCGCGTGCATTCCGATAATCCCAACTTTTAGGGCAGGATATTGACGTGGCAAATGACTTAGCTGGTTTAGCAATCTCGGTTCGCGGGCTTAAAAAGAGTTATACCTCTAAAGCGAGCGGTACCAAAGATGCAGTTGCCGGGATCGACTTAGAAGTCTCCCGCGGTGAAATCTTCGCAATCCTTGGGCCAAATGGCGCCGGCAAGACAACAACTGTAGAAATTCTTGAGGGCTATCGCAATCGAGATAGCGGTGAAGTTCAAGTTCTTGGTCAAGATCCCGCAATGCTTGGAAACGATAGTTGGGCCTGGCGAAATCGTATTGGCATTGTTCTTCAATCTACAAATGACTCTCAAGATTTATCGGTCTCTGAAACTGTTAGACATTTTGCAAATTACTATTCCAATCCACGCAATCCCGAAAAAGTCATTCATGAAGTTGGGTTAGAAGAGAAGGAATCCGCAAGGATTTCTACACTCTCTGGTGGGCAACGACGTCGACTAGATGTTGCGCTAGGAATTATCGGCAACCCAGAGATTCTCTTTCTAGATGAGCCCACAACTGGCTTTGATCCAGAAGCTAGGCGAGCCTTCTGGGACTTAATTCGAAAGCTACGGGATGAAGGCACAACAATTTTGCTTACAACCCACTACTTGGATGAAGCTGAAGCCCTTGCCGATCGCGTTGCGGTAATCGTTGATGGGAAAATAATTGAAGTTTCTACCCCTGAAAATCTCGGTGGACGAAATACTGCAAAGGCAAGAGTTAGTTGGTATGAAAATGGCACAAAGCAGGAAATCGAAAGCGATTTTCCAGCAGCCGAAGTTGCCAAGCTTTCAGCAAAGTTCGGTGGCGAAGTTCCAGAGTTAACTGTAATTCGACCATCACTTGAAGATATTTATCTAAAGATGATTGGTCAATTATGAGACCAAACATCATTAAAGTCGGTTTCCTACGTGGCGGACTTGAGATTAAACAGTTCATGCGCCAACGTGAGTCCGTAGTGTTCACTCTTCTCTTTCCAGTTATGTTGCTATTTATATTTGGTTCAGTTTTCAAAGGCGAACTCGCTCCGGGCGTAACTTTTAGCCAGTACTTTGTAGCAGGAATGATTGCGTCAGGACTTGTTAATACTGGATTCCAACAACTTGCAATTATGATTCCAATCGAGCGTGACTTCGGAACGCTAAAGCGTTTACGGGGAACTCCTGTTTCACCAATCTCTTATTTCATCGGTAAGGCGATACTTGTATTTGTTGCAATGATTGTTCAAGTCGCTGCCCTAATGGGCTTTGGAGCTGCTCTCTTTGGCTTAAACCTTCCAGACACAGCAGAAAAATGGTTACGCTTTATCTGGCTCGTTCTCTTAGGGAGTATTTGTTCAACAATTCTAGGAATTGCATTCTCGGCAGTTCCAAAGAATGGTCGAGGTGCATCTGCAGTGGTCTCTCCAATTGTGATTATTCTGCAATTCTTTAGTGGCGTCTTCTTTGTATTCTCAACTCTTCCACAGTGGATGCAACAATTCGCGGCACTCTTTCCGCTTAAATGGCTTACTCAAGGTATGCGTTCTGTATTTCTTCCAGAATCTTTTGCCACCCAAGAGGTTGCAAAGAGTTGGGAGATCCCACAGATCGCCATCATCTTGTTGGTTTGGACGGTCCTTGGAACAATCCTGGCGTTAAAGACTTTTAAGTGGTCAGATAAGTGAAGAAGCTAGTAGCTCTCGCTATAGCTGCTTGCCTTCTTATCCCGGCTCAAGCACACGCGGCCACCAATAAACCCACACCAAAGCCGACTGTTACTAAATCTAAAGCTGTTAAAAAGCCTGTAGTTAAAAAGAAGGTTGTAAAGAAAAAGAAGAAACTTCCTGCGAAGAAAGCACTGAAGTGGCCACCACCAGGCTTTGATAAGAAAGATTCGCTATATGCAAAGACGGCTACACCTAAAGAACTTGGCATAGCTGGCACTGAGAATAAATATATTCAGAAGAACCTAATTGATTATTGCCACAAAGTGGCTTGCCTTGGGATCTTCGTAGGATCTGAGACTGGATGCGATTGGTGGGAAATCACCTCAAATGTTCTTGGCATAGATCCATCAGATCCAACCCAGAGAATTATCTACGGTTCACTTACAACTTTGGTCGCCGGTTCTAAAGCAAAAACAATCAAGACTATTCTTCTAATTAGCGACGAACCAATTGCCGATGGCTTAGGTATCGGTGCCTATACAGCTAACTGTCGAATAGGAAGCCCAACTGGAAAAATTCCGAGCAACACTTACACAAAGAGCCCAACTAGAAGTTAGCGATTTGCCCCAGGAACCCAGAGCACATCGCCTTGTTCTTTATTCTCATGGCGGGCAAGAACGAATAGCAGATCCGAAAGTCGATTCAAATACTTTGCGGTTAGTGAATTAACGCCGCCGCCAAATTGATGGATTGCATGCCAAGTATTGCGCTCTGCGCGACGCGTAACAGTTCTTGCAACATGCAGAAGTGCCGATGCTGGAGTTCCAGATGGCAGAACGAAACTGCGTAATTCTTGTAGTACAGAGTTGTATAAATCAATCTGCTCTTCTAGATATTTAACTTGGGATTCAATAACGCGAAGTGGCTCAATCTTTGGGTCATCGACCACTGGGGTACAGAGGTCGGCGCCAACATCGAATAAATCATTTTGTATCCGAATTAATAACTTGGTAATTTGTGGATCTTTAATCTGCCCAAGAGCCAGAACTACACCGATAGATGAGTTCGCTTCATCGACGGTTGCATAGGCTTCTAATCGCGGATCATTCTTTGAAGTTCGGCTCATATCCCCCAGTGAGGTTGTGCCATCATCGCCAGTTTTTGTATAAATACGCGTTAGATTTACCATGGGGTGAGCCTAATTCACTCACTACGATTAGACCACTCGAAACCACTGACCGGAGGTGATCACCATGGAAAGCTCTAATGAATATTTCCAAATAGTTGGTGGCGCCCGCCTTGTCGGTGAAGTTAAAGTCCATGGCGCAAAGAATTCCGCACTCAAATTAATGGCCGCCTCCCTTCTCGCAGTCGGTGAAACCACAATTGAGAATGTCCCAGATATTGCTGATGTTCATATCATGGAAGAACTACTAACTCGCCTTGGCTGTAAATGTTCTTATGATCGCCAATCTTTAACTATGAAGATTTTGGTGCCGCAAGTACCGGGCCATCGTGCTGATTACGATTTAGTTCGAAAAATGCGAGCATCTATAAATGTTCTTGGGCCACTTGTAACTAGAGTGGGCCAAGTAGAAGTCGCATTACCTGGCGGCGATGCAATTGGTTCTCGCGGTATTGATTTCCATATAAAAGGCCTTACAGATCTAGGCGCCGAGGCACACTCTGAACATGGATATGTAATCGCAACTGCGCCCAATGGCTTAACCGGCGCCGCAATATCTTTGGATTTCCCAAGCGTTGGTGCCACCGAAAACATTATGACGGCAGCCGTATTAGCTAAAGGCGTAACAACTATTGATAACGCTGCCCGCGAACCTGACGTTGTTGATCTTGGTGAATTTCTAGTTTCGATGGGCGCAAAAATCGAGGGTCTTGGAACACCTGTTATAACAATTACTGGCGTTAGCGAACTTCGCCCAACAACACATGCAACTTTGGCTGATCGTATTGTTGCCGGAACATGGGCCTTTGCTGCAGTTATGACCCAAGGCGATATAACAATTCATGGTGGTAGAGCAGATCATTTAGAAGTTCCACTAGATAAATTAGTTGCAGCCGGCGCAGTAATTACCACTACTGCAGATGGCTTTAGAGTTCAGATGGATAAGCGCCCAAAAGCTATCGATATTGCAACTCTTCCCTACCCTGGCTTTGCAACAGACCTGCAGCCCTTTGTTATAACTATGAATGCAATAGCCGAAGGTAACTCGATAGTTACCGAAAATGTATTTGAAGGTCGCTTTATGTTTGTTAATGAACTACAACGCCTAGGCGCAGATATTCACGTCGATGGCCACCATGCTTCTATAACAGGTAAGAAACAACTATCTGGGGCACCTGTTGCTGCAACCGATATCCGTGCTGGCGCGGGCTTAGTTCTTGCTGGGTTAGTTAGTGATGGAATTACGACAGTTGAAGATGCATTCCATATTGATCGCGGTTATCCCGGATTTGTTGAAGCCCTTGTCAGTCTTGGCGCTAAAGTCTCGCGCCACGTTTAATACTTAAGAGTGTCCAACTTTGCGGACCAGAATCGTAGAGAACACAATAGAGAGAACGACTGCG
>WLJZ01000069.1 GCA_009701525.1 Actinomycetota bacterium | reverse complement strand
TTGCCCCGGCCATTATTCGCCTCTCCAAATCATTTCATTATTCAAATTACCCCACTAACATTACCGCCGTGGCGAGCATATTTGCAGGAGAAGCAAGGGATCTCATAGACCGTGCAAATCGTCCGCAATCTTTGATAATTACGATTTATGGCGCTTATAGTCGCTCGTTAGGCGGCTGGCTTTCGTCAGGTGCGATAGTTTCACTTTGTGCCGAGTTAGATGTTGATGAAGCTTCAGTTCGAAGCGCGCTCTCGCGATTTAAACGTCGTGGAATCTTAATTTCCAAATCTCAAAATGGAGTTCAGGGGTATGCCTTAAGTAACGAGGCTAGAAAGACTTTCGAACTTGGAGATACCCGCGTACTTGAACGTCGTGAAGCACCACGAGATGAAGGTTGGGTTTTAGTCGCTTTCTCTATTCCAGAAAAGAATCGGGCGCTTAGATACCAACTACGTTCAAGGCTAATTCGAGTTGGCTTTGCTCAAGTTACGGGTGGACTCTGGATTGCTCCCCGTCAATTAACAAATGATGTTACTGCGCTTGCAAAATCTTTGAATATTGAAAAATACATGAGCATATTTTCAGCTCATCATTTAGCATTCCAAACAACGCCCAGCGCGGTTGCGCAATGGTGGGATTTAGATGGCATTGGAAGCATGTATAAATCTTTTAGTTCTACCGTCCGACCAGTATTAAAGAAATGGTTTACTAAAAAGATTTCAAAACCAGATCCGCTTGAAGCATTTGTTGATTACACAAAAGTTTTAACAAACTGGCGCCATGTGCCTTATTTTGATCCAGGGCTTCCAAAGGAATATCTGCCTAAGAATTGGCCAGGATTTTTGGCTATGGAGAGCTTCTTCAAGGTCCATGACTTACTTGCCATCCCTGCCCTTAACTATTTTCATAGCGTTGCGGGCAAGGCGGAAGTTAAAAAGAAGAAGTAGCTACTTTCTTTAGCGCGCTTTGTAATCTTTATTTACATAAAGATCTACGTATTCATTTACTGCCATTTGAGAGAGTTTCTTGTAATCCATTGAAACTTCAAGAATCTTTTTCTGTTGGTCAGCGCTGAAGATGCGGGCAAGATTGATTTTGAACTTCTCAATTAAAAGTGGAATTCCATCAGTTCTACGACGAGCGTGACCAATTGGATATTCAACTACAACTTCATCAAATTTGCTGCCGTCCTTGAACTCAACGGTCAAAGCATTCGCAATAGAGCGCTTGCTTGGATCGTGATAATCAACAGTAAATGCTGGATCCTCAACACAAATAATCTTTTCGCGAAGCGCATCGATTGCTGGATCTGCAGCGATGTCATCCTCGTAATCGCGAGCAGTTAAGCGACCGAAGATAAGTGGAACTGCGACCATGTATTGAATGCAGTGATCTCGGTCTGCAGGGTTTCCGAGCGGACCTTTCTTATCAATGATTCGAATGCATGCTTCATGAGTTCTAATCTTTACACTCGCGATATCTGCAGCTGTTTTACCTGCAGCCTTCATCAGGCCATGAATTGTCATCGCGGCTTCGACTGCAGTTTGTGAGTGGAATTCGGCTGGGAATGAAATCTTGAAAAGAATGTTCTCCATTACATAAGAACCATATGCGCGTTGGAATTTAAATGGATTACCGCGGAAGAGTGAGTCGTAGAAGCCCCAAACTTTTGCAGTTAGAACAGATGGATAACCCATTTCTCCAGTCTGTGCGATTAAAGCTAAGCGAACTGCTCGTGAAGTTGCATCTCCAGCTGCCCAAGATTTACGTGAGCCAGCATTGGGAAAATGGCGGTATGTGCGAAGTGCTTGTCCATCAACCCAGGCAAGTGATACCGCATTAAGTGTTTGTTCGCGAGTAAGGCCCAACATCTTTGCTACGACTGCAGTAGATGCAACCTTCACAAGCACAACGTGATCTAAACCAACTTTATTAAATGAATTCTCCAAGGCGATGCAACCTTGAATCTCATGTGCCTTGATCATTGCAGTTAAAACATCGTGAATCTTAAGTGGTGGTCGACCGGCAGCAACAGCTGCACGAGATAACCAATCCGCGGTAGCAAGAATTCCACCCAAGTTATCTGAAGGATGACCCCATTCAGCAGCTAACCAGGTGTCGTTGAAATCTAACCAGCGAATCATTGCGCCAATATTGAAAGCACCTTGAACTGGGTCCAATTCATAATTTGTTCCTGGCACGCGGACACCATTTGTGACAACTGTTCCTGGAACGATTGGTCCTAGAAGTTTCTTACATTCATCGTATTCAAGTGCCTCAAGTCCACATCCAAGTGTGTCTAGTAAGCAGTTCCATGCGGTCTCATATGCAACATCTGATTTAATTTCAAAATTCTCAACATAATCAACTATGTCAATAATTTCTTTATCGAATTCCTGCTTTACTTTTGCGATATGTGATGACACGTATGAACCTATCTTTTCTCTATTGGCACGAATTCCAGATCTTCTGGGCCCGTGTAATCCGCACTTGGGCGAATAATCTTGTTGTCGATTCGTTGTTCGATCACATGCGCTGACCATCCAGTTGTGCGAGCGATTACGAATATTGGGGTAAAGAATGCGGTTGGAATTCCCATAATCTTGTATGCAACCGCTGAAAACCAATCTAGATTTGGGAACATTTTCTTGGCATCCCACATAACTGATTCGATTCGCTCGGCAATGTCATAAAGTTTCATATCGCCTGCAGTTTTACTTAGATCATGCGCAACAGCCTTAATTACCTTGTTACGCGGATCTGAAATTGTATAAACCGGGTGACCAAAGCCAATAACAACTTCCTTCTTCTCTACCCGATCGCGAATGTCTTTCTCTGCTTCATCAGGGTTTGAATATCGTTCTTGAATTTCAAGGGCTACTTCATTTGCGCCGCCATGCTTTGGTCCACGAAGTGCGCCGATAGCACCTGTTATTGATGCAAAAATATCTGAGCCGGTTCCAGCAATTACGCGGCCGGTAAATGTTGAAGCATTAAATTCATGCTCTGCATAAAGAATGAGTGAGATGTGCATAGCTTTGACCCATTCATCACTTGGCGCTGTTCCGTGCAACATATGCAAGAAATGTCCGCCAACTGAATCGTCATCGGTCTCAACATTTATCTGCTTGCCGCTGTTTGCAAAGTGATACCAATAAAGAAGCATAGAACCGAAAGAGGCGACAAGCCGGTCTGCAATTTCGCGCGCTTCTTCGGGAGTATGAACTAGTGACTCTGGTGAATCGCAACCGAGAGCCGAAACACCTGTGCGCATAACATCCATTGGATGTGCGGTTTTTGGAAGAGCTTCAAGAACTTTCTTGACCGTGCTTGGTAGCCCACGTAGTGATTTTAATTTGGTTTTATAGGCTGCTAATTCGCTCTTATTTGGTAATTTTCCATGGATAAGCAGGAAGGCAACTTCTTCGAATTCACACTTTGATGCAAGATCGTAAATATCGAAACCACGGTAGTGCAGATCGTTTCCGCTCTTTCCAACAGAACAAAGTGCGGTAGACCCAGCTGGAACTCCTGAAAGCGCAACGGACTTCTTTGGCTTGAATTCAATCTTTGGCGAATCGCTCATTATTTTTTGTCGTCTCCATTACCTAGTAACTTATCAAGAGCATTTTCATATTCGTAATAATTAATTCTTTGATACAACTCTTCGCGAGTTTGCATAGTGTCTAGAACGGCTTTTTGTGAACCATCTTTACGAACAGCCTCGTAGACATTCTCTGCTGCTTTATTCATAGCGCGGAATGCTGAAAGTGGATAGAGCACAATTCCTACGCCAACGCTAGCTAATTCAGTGGTTGTGAAAAGTGGAGTCATTCCGAATTCAGTGATATTTGCAAGAACTGGAACTTTAATTACATCCGTAAATTTCTTATAAGTTGGAAGATCTGTAATAGCTTCTGGGAAGAGTGCGTCAGCGCCAGCTTCAATGTAAGCGTTGGCACGATCTAGCGCAGAATCAATTCCTTCTACAGCGAGCGCATCTGTTCTAGCCATGATTACAAATGAATCATCCACTCGTGCATCTACAGCGGCCTTAATTCGATCAACCATTTCAGCTTTGCTTACTAATTCCTTATTAGGACGATGACCACAGCGTTTTGCACCAACTTGATCTTCGATATGTATCGCAGCTGCGCCAGCTTTATTTATTGAACGTACCGATCTTGCAATGTTGAAAGCTGATGCACCAAATCCAGTATCGATATCAACTAATAGTGGGGTGTCACAAACATCAGTAATTCTGCGAACATCAACTAAAACATCTTCTAGGCCAGTAATTCCTAAATCAGGAATTCCGAGTGAACCTGCAGCTACGCCGCCGCCTGATAAATAAATTGCTTTAAAGCCAGCCCGCTTTGCGAGCAGTGCGTGGTTTGCATTTATTGCTCCGATAACTTGGAGCGGAGATTCTTCAGTAAGGGCTTTACGAAAACGGGCACCTGCACTGGTTTGGCTCATTGGTTCACCTTATCACCGGCTATTTACGGCACTACAAGGGTTATAAGGAAAAAGTGCTGAGAGGTAGGCAACATTTTTGACGGTCGTCACCTACCCACATGTAAATTCTGGCTATCAGGCCAGAGCTGCGTCGAGAGTAATGGTTGCTGAGGAATACAATTTTGAAACTGGACATGTGCTCTTGGCTTTATCTGCAAGTGCCACAAATTCATCACTTGTTAGATCTTGATTTGAGCCACGTGTTATTAAATGGATTTCACTAATCCAAAAACCATCATCTCGTTGCTCCAAAGTTACCTTGGCTGAAGTTTCGACAGTTCCTGGAACCTTGCCCTCTTCTTCAATCAAACTTGAGAGTGCCATGCTAAAACAACCAGCATGTGCGGCTCCGATAAGTTCTTCAGGGTTTGTCATTGGTACATCTTCGACTCGAGATTTAAGTGAAAATGGAAGAACCTCGCCTGCTCGTCCAAGCTTCATCGATCCTGTTCCCGCAGGAACTGTGCCATTCCAAATTGCACTTGCATGTTTAAAAACTTTCATTTTTACGCTACCTTTCAAGTTATGGAGCCAGGCAAAGTATTTAATGCGAGAACACTATCGTCAGAAGATGTATCTATGCGAGGTCAAGCCCAATGCTTCGCGCTGATTAAATCTGGAACTTATGCCGAAGGCATGACCGCTACTGAAATTCATCTAACGGGGAATGCCTCCCCTAAGGGTTCTACAGGTTGCGACACTTTGATTTTCGTTAGATCTGGGTCAGCAAGTTTGGAAATCATTGGGAGCGATATCGATAACAGTGTCAAGGTAATCGCTG
>WLJZ01000068.1 GCA_009701525.1 Actinomycetota bacterium | reverse complement strand
TCTTCATTTAATCTTCGCCCTCATCTTTGAAAGTAGTGCAATCTCCTCGCCGTGCTTCTCTTCCATGCCAGGTGTTTCAAGAATTAGGGGAGCGTTTTGAACTATTGGATGGGCGAGTAATTCTTCAAAGGCCTTAAGACCAATCTCACCATCGCCGAGGTTTTGGTGGCGATCTTTAAGCGCCCCGCAAACATCCATTGAATCATTTGCATGAATTAATTGGATGCGCTCGATCCCAACTAATTTCACCAGGAGATCTAGAGTCTCGGTCATGCCACCTTTTTTAGCGATGTCATGTCCTGCAGCAAATACGTGACAGGTATCTAGGCAGACGCCAACCTTTGGATGCCACTCTAAAGCTTCAAAATAATGGAGCAAATCTTCAAGTTTCTTAACTAAAGATTGTCCTTGTCCTGCAGTTGGTTCAAGCAATAACCAAGGATCTTCATCGGTTAATTTATTTAAAACCGGCATCATGCCTTTTTTAATCTGCTTCCAAGCCTTATCAACATAATCAACATCAACGGCTGAACCCGTATGAATTACGACGCCCTTAGATCCGATTTCACGGGCCCGGCGCAGCGAATAGGCGGTAGATGCAACTGAGTTTTCATAGGTTCCAACAGTTGGCGAACCCAGATTAATCAGGAACGGTGCGTGAACATAAGTTTCGATATCTAATTCCAGCGCTTTATCTCTAAATAATTTATCAGCTTCAACGTTGGCATCTGGCATTGCCCAACCACGGGGGTTAGATGCAAAAACTTGAATCGCTTCTGCTTTAACTTCCTGGGCGTAGGCGATTGAACGCTTTGCCATTCCACCAGAAGTTGGGGTGTGGGCACCCAATCTTGGGAGTTTTCTTGGGCTGGCCATTGGCAAACCCTAACTCATCACGCCGCTTTAACTAGCCCAAAGTAATTGTTATGGTCGAGCCCGGCTTTACCGCAGCGCCAACTTTTGGCGAAATATTGGTCACGCTTTTCTTCTTTCCGATAAATCGGTATTCAACCTTAAAGCCCAAATCCTCGAGGATCTTGGTCGCTGCCAATTTACTTAGGGAATAGACATTAGGAATGAAAATCTTCGAAGGACCCTTTGAAATAATCAAAGTAATTTTCTCGCCCTTTGCAATTGCTGAAACATCACTTGGGGTCTGCGAAATAACGGTTCCGATTTGAACGGTGTCGCTATATTCATATTGGCTACTGACAATTAATCCCGCAGCGGTTAACTCGTTTTGAGCTTCGTCACTTGTCTTGCCTTGGAAGTTGGTAAGGGCTACTTGCTCAATTCCTTTACTAACAATTAAGTCAACAGTGCTGTCTTTGCGAACATCCGATCCACCAGCAGGACTCCCATCGATAAGGATTCCGGCTTCCTGAGTTGCGCTAAATTTTTCGCTCACTCGACCAACTTTTAAATTCATCTTTGTAATTGCTGCAGTTGCCTCTTCAATAGTTAACCCAGCTAAATCTGGAACTTTGATTCGCTCTTTACCCTTAGAAATAATTAAGTGCACGGTACCTGCGATTTCAACTTTTCCGCCACCAGCAGGATCGGAAGTAATTACTTTTCCCTTGGCTATATCTTCGCTAAATACACTCTGCGAAACATCCACTTTTAGCCCAAGTGCGCCAATTGTTTTAGCTGCCTGCGCCTGTGACATTCCAGCTAAAGATGGGATTGCAATCTTGGTTCCTGGTCCAGAAATCTTGTACCAACCGCCTAGGATAATTAGCAGAACAATCGTCAAGGCAATAGCGCGGTTACGTTTGACTCGCTTTGAAACTTTTCGCTTGCCCCTGGTTTTATTAGTTGAATTTGTATTTTCGCGCATTAAATTGCCCCTCTTTAGATCAATTTGGGTTGTTATGTTCTTTAAAATTTCCAACTTACTTCGCTTCTTAACGCTCGATGCTCGCGGAATTGGAATATCAAGTTCCAAGCTAAGTTGGCGACGCTTAGGATCTAATTTCGATAAGAGTCCTTGGATTTCGTCCTGCAAAGCTCCCGCATCTTTGTAGCGCTTATCGGGGTTATTTGCTGCAGCTTTCAAAACAATCTCATCAAGTTCTGGTGGTACTTGTGAGATGAGAGTAGAAGGCGCAGGAATATTCTCATTCACATGCATGTATGCGATTTGGATAGGGCTCTGCCCATCAAATGGCTTCTTGCCAGTCAACATTTCAAAGAGCACTATGCCAAGAGCGTAAACATCACTTCGAACATCAGAAACTCCACGTTGGACTTGTTCAGGGGAGAGATATGAAACGCTACCGAGAATCACACTTGATTCAACTGTAAGAGTTGTACCTAATTCAGGGCCTTTAGCTAAACCGAAATCGGCAATCTTTACTCGGCCATCCTTTGAAATCAGGATATTTTCCGGCTTGATGTCGCGATGGAGAATTCCATGTTTATGCGCAGCTGCCATCGCACTTGCAACCGGAGAAAAATAACGCAGAGCTTCAGTAGCGCTAAGTGCGCCCTGATCGTTTATAACATCTCTAAGGGTGAAGCCCTCGATATATTCCATAACAATGAAGACAGCTGGAACGCCACCTTCATTCCAGCCTTGATCTTGAATTGCAACAATATTGGGATGCGAAAGCGTTGCAGCAGCTTTTGCTTCCCTAATAAATCGATTAACAAAAGCTTCATCATTAGCTAGATGTGAATGCATTATTTTCACTGCAACCGGGCGATCAAGCCGTAAATCTAAAGCGTGATAAATAGTGGCCATGCCACCAGCAGCCACCACTCGTTGAAGTTGGTAGCGGTTATCTATTATTTCGCCGGTTAAGTCGGACACACTTAAATCTTAGACAGTGCCCTGCCCACTTAAGCGGTAATCCGCGCTCTTCTTGGTCGCTTCTTTTTCAAAGTGAATATTTTGAGCGGCAATGAAATCCGGCATGAATGGCGCAACGGCCATACCATCTCGCCGAATCACCCGTTCTAAACCTATCCCGGGTAAGACTTCAATCCAGAGCGCAAGGGAGATGAAATCTCTAATCGCGCTCTGGCCAGATCCCACACCTTCGAGAATTAAATACTTTGGGGCCGGGCGTGCAATTTCTGGGGCTAATTTACTTTCTAGCCAACTATAAGGAGTAAATCGGATTCGATTCTCTAATTTAATGGTCGTCAATATTTCAGATAATTTTCCAGTCAACGTTGGCGTAAGAGTTGATTGCCAACCTTCGAATAAATCATCCATGTGAATTGTGTAACTAGGTTCAAGAATCGATTCCAACTCTTGCGCCAAAGTAGTTTTGCCCGAACCTGCCGGACCATCAATTGTGATCACCACAGATTGCCCGCATTTTGGCAACAGGTTAGGTAAGAGGTTCTTAATACTTTGTAGTTGCTGATTCACGGCGCCATCGCTTCCATCCACCAACTGCAATTAGAACGAAGATGAAGTAGAGAATTGCAGTTAGATACTGCTCGCCCTGCCAATATTGATAGGTATAAACCGCATCAACAACAACCCAAACAATCCAGCTCTCATATCGTTGAATAACCATTAGGAATTGCGCAATACAACTTCCAACGAAACCAAAGGCATCGGTCAGCGAAGCAGCAGCACCTATCTTCTTTAGAATCGGGTAAAGCGAGAACCAAGCTAATAAATATGCTGCGCCCCAGATAGCAGTTTCGCGTTTGTTAAGTCGCTTTGGCACCGCTCCTTTAGGGCCCCAACCAAACCAGCCAGCGATTGCACCTGCAATAAAAATGAATTGTAAAAATCCACTTGCGTAATACTTCCATTGGAAAAAGAGTGCGGCGTATAAGAGAGAGGAGATGCTCCACCAAGGCCAAGTTTTGCGTGGCCCAAAAACTCCTAGTGAAACTCCAATGATGGAAGTTATAAATGCTAGTAATTCAAGTAGCGATAATTCATAACCCCAGGCAGTAAAAACTGTAACCATTAAATTCATCGATTAACCCCTTTCCAATTCGCATTACCGAACTGGTTCTACGGTCGATCTGAATTTCAGATCCTCTCAGCCAATCTCTCGGCTCCCGTCAAGATGTACGCTAGCAAATTACCTAGCGGCGCGCGCCCTTAGCAACGCAGGAAAAGCTACTTTAATTCTGCGCCAGGTTGAGGTTTTAGCGCGCTTATCAAATATTTGGTAATCGATTTTCTCGACTTCATCAACAATTCCACAATAAAGCTCCGATGCCGCTTCAATACATGCTTGGGATTCTGGGGCTAACATTTTGATTCCAGGTGCTGCCTCTTTCTGCAATCTTCGAACTCTGGCAATTTGTTCTTGCAGGGCAGATTTAATTTGAGGCGTTAGAACTCGCTCTTCGAGCATCTCATTTGTAACCCCATGCGCAGTTAACTCTTGGATAGGTAAGTAGATTCGGCCACGATCTAAATCCTCGCCAACATCGCGGATGAAGTTTGCTAACTGGAAGGCAGTTCCGAGTTTTTCTGCGGCAACATATGCATCTTCTGATGTCACACCAAGTATTGGAACCATCTGAAGTCCAATTACCGAAGCCGAGCCATATACATATTCCATCAAGTCATCAAAGCTCTGATATTCGCTAACCGTTAAATCCATAGTCATTGATTTCATAAAAGCCTCAAAGTGCGCGATTGGAATATTAAATCTCTTCACCGTATCTACTAAAGCTCGTCCGATGTGATCATTACTAATTCCATTTGCAATATCTGCTAGTACTTGATTGCCCCAAGTAGAGAGCGCCACGGCTTTCTCTTCATCAGTTAGCGTTGAATTTAAATCATCAACAATCTCATCTGCATATCTAGCAAAACCATAAAGGGCATGAACGAAAGGTCGCTTCGCAGGTGGAAGCAGGAGAGTGGCTAAGTAATATGTCTTGCCATGTAACGAGTTGAGTCTTTTGCATTCAGCATAAGATGCCCGAAGTAGTGGGTCGCTTATTCCGGCAGCATCTAACTCATTCATTTAATTAACAGGCCCAACGATTCTTTCAGCTGCAAGACGACCAGAAATCAAAACCATAGGAACGCCAACTCCAGGTTGAGTTCCAGATCCGGCAAAGACAACATTCTCAAAACCTTTTGCCATATTGCGAGGTCTAAAAGGTCCGGTCTGGAAGAAGGTATGTGCACTCGCGAACGGCGCTCCTTGCTCCATTCCTTGGCTCTGCCAATCAAGAGGTGTTGTCATATGTTCAACTTCGATTGAATCTGCGAATCCGTCATAGCCACGTTCTTCCATTGTGCGCAGCATTTGGTCGCGATATTTATTGCCCATAACTTTCCAGTCAATATCGGCAGATAAGTTTGGAGTAGGGAAGAGAACGTAATAAGAGTGCTTTCCTGCAGGCGCTAAATCCTTATCGTCATGAGTTGGAACTGTTACAAGCAAACTTGGA
>WLJZ01000067.1 GCA_009701525.1 Actinomycetota bacterium | reverse complement strand
TGTTGGGCCAACACCGATCACTAAGTCATATTTGGCTTTTACAAGAAATTCGATGCGGTTCTCACGATCAAAACTAGTTCCTGATGTCACTAATTCACGTACATCTAAATTAGAGAGATTAAATTTCTTCTTAGCGGCAGCAACTCCGACAGCAGTTGCATCATTTATTGAATTATCTCCACGTCCACCAACATCATAAATTATGCCGATCTTTGCCTTTGACTGGGCAGCGCTAGCCGGCAGGGTTGAAAGTGGAATAAGTGAGAGAAGAGTTAGGGCAACAAGAATTCTTTTAAGCACGAGGTATTAAGCCCATTCGGCTATATGCATCTTTCAAAGTTTTAGAAGCTACCGCTTCAGCTTTTTCAGCGCCAATCTTGAGAAGAGCGTTCAAGTGAGCTTCATCCTTAAGTAATTCACTGGCTTTTTCTCGTACTGGACGCAAGTATTCAACTACAACCTCAGCAACAGCTCCTTTGAAATCTCCGTAACCCTTACCTTGGAAATCTTCTTCTGCTTGCTTGATGGTTTTTCCAGTTAGCGCGCTATAAATAGTTAAAAGATTGGAAACCCCTGGCTTCTCTTTGTCATCGAAAGTTACTTCGCGGCCAGTGTCTGTTACTGCACTCTTAATCTTCTTGATATTTACTTCTGGGGCATCCATAAGTTCAATTACACCAGAACCAGATGAACTAGATTTACTCATCTTAGAAGTTGGATCTTGAAGATCATTAATTTTTGCTCCGGCTTTAAGAATATAGCCTTCAGGAATCGTAAAAGTTTCGCCAAATCTAGAGTTGAATCGCTGCCCTAAATCACGAGTTAGTTCAATGTGCTGGCGTTGATCTTCGCCAACAGGAACTTTATTTGCTTGATATAGCAAGATGTCTGCGGCTTGCAGAATTGGATATGTAAATAATCCAACAACTGTCCGATCTGATCCAGCCTTCGCTGATTTATCTTTAAATTGTGTCATCCGACTGGCTTCGCCAAATCCAGTCATACATTCAAGAACCCAACCAAGCTGATTATGTGCTGGCACATGAGATTGAATAAAAAGTGTGCACTTCTCTGGATCCAAACCAAGAGCAATTAATTGCGCAACAGAAGCTAAATTTCGGCGCTTGAAATCTTCAGGCTTAGTTTCAATAGTGAGCGCATGTAAATCAACTACACAATAGAAAGCATCGTTTGTGTTCTGTAAATCTACCCATTGCTTAATTGCGCCTAAATAGTTTCCTAAATGGAAAGATTCATGAGTCGGCTGAATTCCAGATAGAACTCGCTCTTTCGGAGTGTTAGCCACGAGGATTATCTTTCCATCCATTGCTCGAGATCAATAATTGACCTGCCCGCTTTCCTTCTAACGTTAGAACTGTGATGCGGGCACCGTTCAAAGTTATTACATCGTGAACCTCTGGAATCCGGCCGAGATGATCCATCACAAAACCCCCTGCGGTTTCATATGGCCCTTCAGGAATAAGAATCCCCGTCTCTTCGTATAAATCTTCGAGCGAAATCAAACCATCAACCTCAAAATCACCAGTTCTAGCCTGAGGTGTAACTTCTAGATCTTCTGAGTCATATTCATCCTGAATATCGCCAATCAAACGTTCAACCAGATCTTCGAGAGTCACAATTCCATCGGTACCACCATATTCATCTAGGACGATGGCAATATGACTGCGCTTTGCACGCATTTCAGCGAGCGCCGGAAGCACACCCTTTGTTCCAGGTAAATTTAATACCGGACGAATTAAATCCAGAATAGTTTCGCCTGCAGAAGAATTTACTTTTGGATTCAAGAGATCGCGCACATGTAAGAATCCAATTACCTCATCTGTGCTTCCGCGAGTTACTGGATATCTTGAATGTGAATGTTCAATCGCAACCGAGATTGCATCGCTGATAGTTAGTCCTACATCCATGAAATCAACCTCGGTCCGGGGAACCATAATTTCATGTAGTTGTAGATCACCAGCGGCAAATACTTCTTCAACTATTTCGCGCTCTTCTTCACTCAAAGCAGTGTGGCCTGAGACTAAATCTACAAGTTCGGCTTCGGAAATTTCACTTCTTACCTCTTTGGCATTTAAGCCAAAGAGTTTTACAACTGCATCTGTTGATTTAGAGAGCAACCAAATAATTGGTCGGAAAACTTTCGCCATAAAATCAATCGTTGGAGCGGCAGCAAGGGCAATAATTTCAGTTCGGTACAGTGCTAAACGTTTAGGGACTAATTCTCCAAAGACTAATGAGACATATGCAATAACAATTGTTATTGAAACCAAGGCCAGAGTTTCAGCAACGCTTCGTGAAAGCCCAAGGTCTTCAAATACTGGCGCAACATACTTTCCAAGTCGCTCGGAACCTAGCGCTGCAGATAAAAAGCCTAGAAATGTAATTCCAACCTGCGCTGCTGCTAAGAATCGATTTGGATTTTTAGCTAGAAGGACTACTCGATCCCCGCGCTTGCTTGTGCCTTCAAGTTGGCGGATCTGAGAATCTCTAAGTGAGATCAGTGCGATCTCGGCAGCTACGAAGAGTCCAGCGACCAGGATAAAAAGGAGTACAAGGCCGATATCGCGGAGGATATGAATGGTCACAGGCGTAAGGGTAACTTCTTTAACACCTGTGCGGCCGCCAAAGGGGTGGCGAGAGCGGGCCCGGACGCGTAACCTATGCCCACGCTCACCCGAGCGGGATTTAAAACCTTTATCCAATGGATCGTCGGGCACGTACCTGCCCGGAGAAGGAGCAGTAAAAAAATGGCATCAGTCGTATTCGAAAACGCTTCACGCGTTTACCCAGGCACCACCAAGCCTGCAGTAGATAAATTAAATCTAACAATTAATGATGGTGAATTCCTTGTTCTAGTTGGACCATCAGGTTGCGGAAAGTCAACATCACTTCGCATGCTTGCTGGCCTAGAAGAAGTAGATACCGGTTCAATTCGAATTGGTGATAAAGATGTAACTCACGTTGCACCTAAAGATCGCGACATCGCAATGGTCTTCCAGTCATACGCGTTGTATCCACATATGTCAGTTGCTGAAAATATGGGATTCGCACTAAAGATTGCTGGCGTAGATAAGGCAGAACGTGATCGTCGCGTTAAAGAAGCTGCAAAGCTTCTTGACCTTGAAGATTATTTAGATCGTAAGCCAAAGGCACTTTCAGGTGGACAACGCCAGCGCGTTGCTATGGGCCGTGCAATTGTTCGTGAACCACAAGTGTTCTTGATGGACGAACCACTTTCAAACTTGGATGCAAAGCTTCGTGTTGCTACTCGTACCCAAATCGCAGCTCTACAACGTCGTCTAGGAATCACAACTGTTTATGTGACTCACGACCAGGTTGAAGCTATGACAATGGGCGATCGCGTAGCAGTTCTAAAAGATGGCTTGCTACAACAAGTTGATACACCTCGTAACCTTTACGAGCGCCCTGCAAATGCATTCGTAGCTGGCTTTATTGGCTCACCAGCAATGAACTTGCTGACTGTTTCAGTATCAGGTGGCAAGGCGCAACTTGGTGGATTTAGTGTTGATGTTCCAGCAAACGCTGGTTCAGTTGTAACTGTTGGTATCCGTCCAGAAGGTTTTGTTCCTGCAACTTCAGGTGGATTCGATGTTCTAGTAGAAGTTGTTGAAGAACTTGGTTCTGATGCATTCATCTATGGAAAGCCAGTTGATAAGAGCATTAAGTTCGCCCAAGAAACTGATGAAGGCGCACAAGTAATTGTTCGCTGGGATCCAAAGAACCCACCTAAGCCAGGTGCAACAATTAGTGTTAACGCAATTCCAAGTGCGATTCACCTATTTGATGCAGCTACAGGTGCTCGTCTAAATTAATTAGTAATAAAAAAGCCCCGCAACCAATTAAGGTGCGGGGCTTTTTTACTGCAATTACTTAAGTTTTGCCTTTAGATTCTCATCGATTGCTGCAAGGAAATCTTGAGTATTTAACCAT
This sequence comes from Actinomycetota bacterium, assembly GCA_009701525.1. Taxonomy (GTDB): domain Bacteria; phylum Actinomycetota; class Actinomycetes; order Nanopelagicales; family Nanopelagicaceae; genus AAA044-D11. The sequence goes on along the minus strand of WLJZ01000067.1, from coordinate 1,429 downwards.
GGGCTATCTTTCGAAATTAGTAGCGCAAGATCTTTAGTCATCTTTCCGGATTCAACAGTTTCGATACAAACCTTTTCAAGAGTTGAAGCAAACTCGGCAAGTTTTGGATTGTTATCCAACTTTGCGCGGTGAGTTAAACCTTGAGTCCAAGCAAAGATTGAAGCAATTGGATTTGTTGAAGTTTGCTTTCCTGCTTGGTGATCGCGGTAGTGACGAGTAACAGTTCCATGCGCAGCTTCAGATTCAACAGTCTTGCCATCTGGAGTCATTAGAACAGATGTCATCAAACCAAGTGAGCCATAACCTTGAGCAACGGTGTCAGATTGAACATCGCCGTCGTAGTTCTTACACGCCCAAACATAGCCGCCTTCCCAGCGAAGTGATGTTGCAACCATGTCATCAATCAAGCGGTGCTCGTAAGTAATGCCTGCTGCATCAAATTTTGCTTTAAATTCACTGTCGTAAATTTCAGCGAATATATCTTTGAAGCGACCATCGTATGCCTTCAAGATTGTGTTCTTTGTTGAGAGAAATACTGGGTAATTTCGAATTAAGCCGTAGTTCATAGATGCGCGTGCAAAATCACGAATTGAATCATCTAGGTTGTACATACCCATCGCAACGCCTGAAGATGGGAATTCAAATACATTGAACTCCATTGGCTTTGAACCATCTTTTGGTGTGAATGTCATTGTAAGAGTTCCTGCGCCAGGAACTTTGAAGTCAGTTGCCTTGTATTGATCGCCATAAGCGTGACGGCCAATAACTATTGGCTTAGTCCAGTTAGGTACAAGACGTGGAACGTTCTTCATGATGATTGGTTCGCGGAAAATTACTCCGCCCAAGATGTTGCGGATAGTTCCGTTTGGAGACTTCCACATCTGTTTTAAACCGAACTCCTCGACGCGAGCTTCATCAGGTGTGATAGTCGCGCATTTGATTCCAACTCCATGCTTCTTGATTGCATTTGCTGAATCAATTGTTACCTGATCATTTGTTGCGTCACGGTGCTCGATGCCGAGATCGTAATACTCAAGATTTACATCTAAATAAGGCAAGATCAACTTCTCTTTAATGAATGACCAGATAATTCGGGTCATCTCATCGCCATCTAGTTCAACAACAGTTCCTTCTACTTTTATCTTCGACATTTTCTTCGCCCTTTTCTAGTTTTCTACTTTAATTTTTCTTTAGAGATCTTTAACGTCAGCTTGCTTTGCGCGAACAGCTTCTGCAGCGGCTTTAAGTGCTTCAACTTCTGATGGCGTCAACGCGCTTTCAACAACGCTACGAACACCACTCTTGCCGATTTCAGCTTCAACGCCGAGATAAACACCGCTAATTCCATACTCGCCATCAACCCAAGCACAGACTGGCATTACTTCACCAGAATCTTCTTTAACGGCCTTAGCCATTCTGGCCGCTGCTG
>WLJZ01000066.1 GCA_009701525.1 Actinomycetota bacterium | reverse complement strand
TGTGAAAGTTCATTTCCATATCGCTCTGCCATGCAACCGACAGCAACAACCGCTTTTGTCGTTCCATTTCCCTTTAAGGAGTGCGCTTCTAGTAGCGCATCAACTGAATCCTTCTTCGCACTTTCAATAAAGCCGCAGGTATTTATCAACGCAACTTCTGCAAGCGCCGGATCATCGACAAGCGTCCATCCATCGGCCGAAAGTCTGCCAGCTAGCTCTTCGGAGTCGACTTCATTTCTGGCGCAACCAAGAGTTACAAGCGCGACAGTTCGAGGCTTCTTCTCAATTAAATCTTCGGCGCTCATCTGCGCCATCTTACATTGGGTTAAGTTTTAAGTTGCGATTAACCGTTATTTGAATTGCCTGGTTCGAAGGAGAGATGAACAACTTCCCCGATTCCGCCTGGCGTTCCAATATCTTGGCCATTTACATTGAGCGAAACTGCCGCCGCATTTCCAATTGTTACCTGTAAGAGTTGATCATCGGAGAATGACTTAGCTTCACCATCAGCAATTGAGCCACTAAATACTTGGGCGCCACTTGCATCTTGAATTCCCATCCAAGATTTTCCTGAAATACCTGTAACAACTAGTGAAACACCCGATGTCTTTGTAGCTACTACGGTTGAGTTTTTATCAGTTGTTGAAGGGGCCACACCTTGACTTGACGGATTAGGTGAGGTCTCGTTATTTGGGAAGAGTGAGATAACTGCAGGAACTGCAATTAGTAGTGCAACTACTCCGGCCGCAACCGAAGCTAGTGCCTTGTATGAAATTTGAGGTTTGGCTGGGCGAACTTTAATTACGCTGCTCTCTTCAAGCAGGTCAACCATTGGGCGATCGAAATCACCGGTCACTTCTGCAAATTTGGCAATTAGTACATCCGCATTTAATTTAACAACTTTTGCAATTGTTCGAATGTGGCCACGTGCATAAGCATTTCCACCACAGCTAGAAAAATCATCTGATTCGATATCGGCAATAACTGCTTCGCGAATGCGAGTAATCTCAGCAACTTTTTTAATTGAGTAACCAGCACGTTCGCGAGCATCGCGAATTTCGGTGCCGAGAGTTAGGTTTTCTAAACTCATTTGATTTCCTCTAACTTGCAACATGGAAGGGGATTTCCAAGGAGCTAAGGGTAAAACCTCAAGCCTCTGGCCCACAAGTCGGGAGGATGTCTAATGGGTGAATTCACCCCTGGTCTGACCCCTGAGGTTTATTACACGCTGAATTACAACTTTGCTTTTACCGAAATTAGAGGTTGCCCTGCAACTGTTCAAGAACATCAGGCATCTGCTCGGCGCTGATTAAAACGGTGCGCGCCTTTGAACCCTCGGTTGGGCCAACAATTCCACGACTCTCCATTAAATCCATTAAGCGACCAGCTTTAGCAAAACCAATTCGCAATTTACGTTGCAACATTGATGTCGAACCAAATTGAGTTGATACAACGAGTTGAACAGCTTGCAACAAGAGATCCATGTCATCGCCAATATCATCTTCGATTATATGTGCCTTAACTGGTGCTGTTAGATCAAGACGATAAACCGGTTGTAGTTGTGATTTCACATGATTAACAATTGCTTCTGTTTCACGTTCTGAAACGTAGGCACCTTGAATTCGCATCGCCTTGCTTGCTCCCATTGGCAAGAAGAGCCCATCGCCTTGACCAACTAATTTTTCAGCACCTGGTGTATCTAAAATAACTCTAGAGTCAGCCAAGCTTGATGTCGCGAATGAAAGTCTTGATGGCACATTTGCCTTAATTAATCCGGTAACAATATCTACGCTTGGACGTTGGGTTGCAATTACTAAGTGAATGCCCGCTGCTCTTGCTAACTGTGTTATTCGAACAATTGACTCTTCAACCTCGCGAGCTGCAACCATCATGAGATCAGCAAGCTCGTCGATAATTACAAGTAGGTATGGATATGGCTCAAGAACTCGCTCACTACCTTCAGGAACAGTTAACTTTCCAGAACGAACAGCCTTGTTGAAATCATCAATATGTCTAAAACCAAATGCCGATAGATCGTCGTAACGCATATCCATTTCCCGGACCACCCAAGCTAGGACATCAGCTGCCTTCTTAGGATTTGTGATGATTGGCGCAATCAAGTGCGGGATGCCTTCATAGCTCGTTAGTTCAACTCGCTTTGGATCAATCATTACAAGTCGCACATCATCAGGAGTAGAGCGCATAAGAATTGAAACAACTAGGGAGTTAATCATCGATGATTTACCTGCGCCAGTTGCACCGGCAACTAGTAGGTGCGGCATCTTGGCCAAGTTAGCGCAGATGAAATTGCCTTCGACATCTTTACCCAGCGCAATAACCATTGGATGAGTGTCATTTGCTGCCACAGTTGAGCGCAGAACATCGCCAAGTGCGACGATCTCGCGGTCAGTATTTGGAATTTCAATTCCGACTGCAGACTTACCTGGGATAGGTGAAAGTATGCGAACATCTCCGCTTGCAACTGCATAAGAAATATTCTTGGAAAGCGCAGTAATCGCTTCAACTTTTACACCATTACCAAGTTCAACTTCATACCTTGTAACTGTTGGGCCACGCATAAACCCGGTGACTCGACATTCAACTCCAAATTGTTCAAAGACTTGAGTTAGCGCTGCCACAACAACATCATTAGCCTTCGATTTTGCCTTTGAAGTTGGCCCAAGTTTTAGAAGATCCATAGAAGGCAGTTCATACTTTGTATCGCCAGTTAACAACATTTGCTTAGCATGTTTTGGAACGCTTGGCGTACTCGCAACTGGCGTGCTTACCGGAGTTGGATCGCGAGGGATCTCAACTGTGAACTCTTCATCAAAGCTCTCTTCATCCAACTCTTCATCTTCATCGTGGTGGACAAATCCTTGAACGAGTGGAGTTTCAAATGGCGGCGTATCTGAAATTTCAAAAGCTTCATCTGCGCGAGCCGCTCTGGCATCTGAAACTTTGCCACTTCCCCAGTGCAGCAATGTACGTAGCCGCTCCATCACCTTGGAGACGGGAGTTGCAGTTATAACTAGAACTCCAAAGAAGAGAAAAATTAAAAGAATAGGAATTGCCAGAATAATTGTTACTAGTGCAACAAGAGGTGTTGACACACCATAACCAATCCAGCCACCACCATGTCGAATTGCGGTCTGACCAGTTCCAGTCGAACCATTAATAATGTGTAGCAAACCAGTAATGGTTAATAACAAGACCGAAGTTCCAACAATTATTCGTCCCGTAGCTTTTGAATCATCAGGCGCCTTAAACAATCGAAAAGCAAAGTAAATAAAGATGAGTGGTGCAATTATTCCTAAGCGACCGACAAGGCCAAAGATTGCGGCATAAATTCCGTGGCCAACTACGTTATCCAAGCTAAACCAGACACCAGCTGCCGAGATTAATCCGAGTATGAATACCAGAAATGCAAAACCATCTCGCTGATGGGCCGGATCTAAATCTTGGGCGCCTCGGAAAACAAAACGAATTGATGAACCGATTGTCTTTGCTATGAAGTGCCAGATTGCACCAATTCCACGAGCAGCGCTGTTGGCTGCCGCAGATTTCTTATTTGATGCTTTTTTTCTCGCGGCCATAATGGCTAACCTTAAAGCGTTAGATATATTCGATATCTAAGGCGCGCCGTTATACCTCGATGACTACAGGGACAATCATCGGCTTGCGACGATGCTTATCTCCAACCCAACTTCCAACTGTTTTTCTAACAACTTGTTGAAGTTGATGAGTTCCATTAATTCCATTGCCAACTGCTGTTGCTAGCGCTTTTTCGATCATGCCCTTAACTTCATTAAAGAGATCGTTATCCTCGGTAAAGCCACGGGCATGGATATCTGGCCCAGCAACAATTTTTCCGGTTTGAGATTCGATAACAACAACTACGGAGATGAAACCTTCTTCACCCAATATTCGACGATCCTTGAGCGAACTTTCAGTTATTTCACCAATGCTCTGACCATCTACATATACAAATCCGACTGGAATTGCGCCAGCAACATCTGCATATCCATCAGCCATATCTACAACAATTCCATTTTCAACAACCAAAGTATTTGTACGTGCAACACCAGTCTTGATTGCTAATTCGGCATTGGCTCGAAGATGGCGCCATTCACCATGAATTGGCATTACATTCTTTGGCTTAACTATGTTGTAGCAATATAGAAGTTCACCGGCTGATGCGTGTCCAGAAACGTGAACCATTGCATTACCTTTGTGAACCACATTTGCACCAAAGCGTGTTAGTTCGTTGATTACTCGGTATACCGGATTTTCATTTCCGGGAATTAGCGATGAAGCCAAAATAACAGTGTCGCCCTTGCCAACTTGAATTTCGTGATCGCCATTAGCCATTCTTGAAAGCGCGGCAAGTGGCTCGCCTTGTGAACCCGTGCAGATCAGAACAACTTTGTCACCATAATCTTTTAAATTCTTGGAATCGACAATTAGATTTGGTGGAATCTGTAGGTAGCCTAAATCTTCTGCAAGTTTCATATTTCGAACCATGCTGCGTCCAACATATGCAACCTTGCGGCCATGGCTTTCGGCAACATCAATAATCTGTTGAATTCTATGAACATGAGATGCGAACGAGGCGACAATTACTCGACGCTCTGTCTGGCGAATAACGCGATCTAAAACCGGACTAATGTCGCGCTCAGCTGTTGTGAATCCTGGAACATCGGCATTGGTTGAATCAACCATAAATAAATCAACGCCCTCTTCACCCAAACGCGCGAAGGTTACGAGATCTGTAACGCGACCATCTAGTGGCAGCTGATCCATTTTAAAGTCACCAGTTGCAAGAACTAAACCTGCAGGAGTGCGAATTGCGATTGCTAGAGCATCTGGAATTGAGTGATTTACTGCGACAAACTCTAATTCGAATGGACCAAATTTCTCTTTCATACCTGCTTTAACTTCAACCATCGGTGCAGTAATTCTGCGCTCTTTTAGCTTGGCTTCCGTAAATGCCAGAGTTAACTTAGATCCAACAATTGGGATATCACTGCGCTCGCGAAGCAAATATGGAACTGCGCCGATGTGATCTTCGTGGCCATGTGTGAGTGCAACTGCGACGACATCATCTAAACGCTCGCGGATATATTCAAAATCGGGCAAAATTAAATCGATACCGGGTTGGCTCTCCTCCGGAAATAGAACGCCGCAATCAACTACAAGTAACTTTCCTTCATATTCGAAGACGGTCATATTGCGACCGATTTCGCCAAGTCCACCTAGTGCAACTATGCGCAGAGTTTTTGGTGCGAGTTTCGATGGATAGGGTAAATCTGGATGCGGATGATTCATTAGTTAAGTGTTACTCCACCTTGTCGTAGGTCCTCCCGCAGTTGCGCTATTTGCGCAGCGGTGGCATCGACAAGTGGCAATCTAGTAAATCCGCCAGG
>WLJZ01000065.1 GCA_009701525.1 Actinomycetota bacterium | reverse complement strand
CAGTTAAAGTCTCATCAAGCGCGGCATATTGCCCAGATAAACCAATAACTTTTCGAACTTCATCTGGATGTTTTAGAACATCAATTCCGGCGACAGTTGCACTTCCAGAATCTGGAGTTAAAAGCGTTGCAAGAACTCGAACAGTCGTTGTCTTTCCCGCGCCATTTGGTCCAAGTAGTCCAAGAACGGTGCCCTCTTCAACATCAAGGCTCAAGCCATCTAGGGCCTTAACCTCGCCATCTCGGTATGACTTAACTAACTCCTGCGCAACAATGCTCTTCATAGCCCCACCTTATTACCTTCGATATTCAGGCGAGTAGTAACCTTGCCCTTATGTCTAATAAAAAAAATGAAGCCCCTAAAGCACTTACCCACAAAGAAATTATGTTCGTCCTCAGTGGACTTATGGTCGGCATGTTGCTTGCCGCACTTGATCAAACAATTGTTTCGACCGCACTAAAGCGTATTGTTGAAGATTTTGATGGCCTCGCCCATTACACCTGGGTTGTCACTGCCTATCTTCTTACTTCGACCGCATCTACTCCGTTATACGGAAAAATTTCTGACCTTTATGGTCGCCGCCCAGTTTTCCAATTCGCGATTATTACCTTCTTAATAGGATCCTTCGCAGCAGGCGCTGCAACAAGCATGACGCAGTTAATTGCATTCCGCGCAATCCAAGGACTTGGCGCTGGTGGTCTGATGTCACTTACCTTCGTAATTATTGGCGACATTATTTCGCCCCGCGAACGCGGTAAGTATCAAGGTTATTTCGGCGGTGTATGGGGACTCTCTTCAGTTGCCGGACCACTTCTAGGTGGATATTTCTCTGATCACGCACAGATTCTTGGAGTTACCGGTTGGCGTTGGATTTTCTACATCAACCTACCTTTTGGAATTGCTGCACTTATTATTACTTCGGCATCACTACATATTCCAAAAGTTAAACGCGAACATAAAATCGATTACCTAGGTGCTCTCCTCTTGGTATCTGGTGTATCTGTACTTTTGCTTGGTATCTCTGTTTACGGCCCACAAGATGGCTGGAAAACTTCAAAGACAATTACCTCGCTCGTCATTGCTTTGGTATTAGTACTCCTATTTATTCTGCAAGAGAGCCGAGCAAAAGAACCAATCTTGCCGCTAACGCTCTTTAAGAATCACACATTTTCAGTTACTTCGATTCTCGCATTCATCATTGGTGCCGGAATGTTCGGTGCCATCGTTATGTTGCCGCTCTATCTTCAAGTTGTTAAGGGCGATTCCGCAACCTCTGCGGGTCTAAAATTGATTCCTTTTATGATCGGTATCGTTTCGATGTCAATCACAAGTGGAAAGTTAATTAGCAAGCATGGGCACTACAAGCGTTATCCAATAATCGGATTAGCTTTAATGACCTTTGGAATTCTTCTTCTTTCAACGCTTACTGAAAACACACCATTCTGGAAGTTATCTATTTACGCAATTTTGATTGGTGCTGGCCTTGGTTTCTCAATGCAGACCGTGGTTATTGCTCTTCAAAATGCCGTTGATTTCAAAGACTTAGGCGTCGCAACTAGTGCAAATACCTTCTTCCGTTCTATCGGCGCAACAATCGGTGTCGCACTATTCGGAACTGTTTATGCCAGCCGCTTAACTCATAATCTGCCTATCGAAGTTGCAAAATTACAGTCAAGTAATCCGGCGGCACTTGTCGGTGCAACTCCAGAAAAATTCGCAGCCCTAAAGGACAACACCGCGGTTTTGCAGTCATTCACCCCTGAATTACAAGCTGGAATTATTCATGCCTTCGTTAATTCATTCCATGTTGTCTTCTTAACAGCAGCACCAATCACAGCAATTGGATTCTTGATTGCATTCCTTCTGCGCGAAACTCCGCTTCGTACCGGGGCCGGACATCAGGCAGCGAAAGAAGAGGCAGCAGGCGAGGCGATTGGTTAAGAAAAATAGTAAAGCTTTACTACCGCGAGAGGTCTATGTTCTTGCGGTAGTAGCTTTCTTTGTTGCACTTGGCTACGGAATGATCATTCCGGCAATCCCGCTCTTCGCTAAAACATTTGAAGTAAATAATGCCCAAATAGGTGCCATTATCTCTGCCTTCGCATTGGCCAGATTTGCAATGGGCCTACCTGCTGGAAAATTAATTGATCTCTTCGGAGAACGACGCGTGCAAACCACCGGACTTCTAATAGTCGCAATCTCAACTTTCGCATCTGGTCTTGCTAACTCATATTGGCAATTGCTGACATACCGCGCACTTGGCGGAATCGGTTCTGTGATGTTCTCGGTTTCAGCCAGCTCTCTTCTTATGCGATCTGTTGATGACTCAATTCGTGGACGCGCACAATCCACATTCAATGGTGGCTTCCTAATTGGTGGCATTGCTGGTCCAGCAGTCGGCGGAATTCTCTCGGTTATTTCGCTGCGAGTTCCATTTTTTGTTTACGCATTTACGCTGGTCTGTGCCGCTTTTGTTACATCATTTTTCTTATCTACTAAAAGACTCGGCAAATCAATTAAGAATAAACAAGATCCAAGTGATCGCATTCTTTTAAAGGATGCCCTAAAGAGCTATCCATATGTTGCCGCGATGGCTATCTCATTTCTTGCAAACTGGGTTCTCTTTGGACTTCGCAATTCCATCTTGCCGCTCTTTGCGAAAGAGAATTTGGGTGCATCTAATTCTGCACTTGGACTTGGTTTCACAATCGCTGCAGTAGTTCAAGGAATTGCCCTTGTTTACGTTGGAAGAATTTCAGATTTTCGCGGCCGCAGATTCGCACTAATGATTGGCTCATTCACACTTCTATCCGGTGTTGCCACAATTATTATCTCTTCACACTGGTGGTATTACTTCTTAGCGATGGTTTTCTTTGGTATCGGTGGCGCCTTTGAAGGCACCGCGGCATCTTCAGTAGTTGGTGATTTATTCGGTGGTAAAGGTGGCCGAGTAATCGCGCTATTCCAAATGGCCGGAGACTTCGGAAATATCATCAGCCCAGTTCTACTTGGCTGGTTAGTTGATGCACATTCATATCGCCCGGCATTCATAGCAACAGCAGCAGTGTTTTCGTTAACACTGCTGCTGTCAGCAAAGATGCCAGAGACTAGAAAGCTAAATAACTAGTCACGACTAGTCACGACGAAGTATTGAGATCAAACGCAATACTTCTAGGTAAAGCCAAACCACTGTAACCATTAGCGCAAAACCAGCACGCCATGATTGTTCTTGTGGTGCGCCGCTAGCAATCATCTTCTCGATCTGATCGAAATCTAGAACTAAGAAGAATGTTGCAAGTCCTACGCCAGCAACAGCAAGAAGTGGACCAAAGCCAGATAGACCGTAAAGGCCCATTCCATTACCAAGTCCGAAGAACGATCCAATTAGCGAACCGATTCCAAGAATCAAGTAACCAAATAGTGCGCCCATCATTACGCGAGTAAATTTTGGAGTTACGCGAATTCGCTTGCTCTTATAAGCCCACAGCACGCCAGCAATAGCAGCAACTGTTGCGACAAGTGCCTGTACAACAATTCCGTCATATGCTGTTTCATACATATGGCTTAGCGTTCCAAGAGCCAGACCTTGAAGTGCGGCATAAGTGATTGTTAAACCAGGCTTAACCTTCTGTGAAAATGAGAGATAAAAACCAAGTCCCATTGCGCCAAGGAAACCGATCAAGAGTGCGCCGCCGCCGAGGTTCAGCGTCCATGCAGCAGCTCCAACGCCAACCAACACTGTAAATAGAAGTGCGGTGCGAGCAACAACATCATCAATAGTCATACGTCCTGTGCGGATTGAAGAAGCAGCAGGTGCGTTATAAAGATTATTCAAATCATCTGTTGATGGGTCAACAATTGTTCCGCCACGATTTTCGATAGCGGCATATCCGCGTTTGAAAACTGGGTTCGAACTTTGCATTATTTCTCCTGTTAGCTAGTTGGGTAAAACGGTTGCCATAAGGATAAACAAGTTTCTGCCTTTTGCTATTCCGCATAGAGAGAATGTTGCGAAAATCCACGCTCACAAACTTAAAGCTTCCTTAAAATTACGCCCAGAAGGGTTTAGATTTACCTAACAATGAGCCAAAGCGAGCAACCCTGGATCCAAGCCACGAAAGCGCGCTGGCAAGAACTAAACGCTGAGTTCTTTCTAACCAGCATCGGCATCGACTTCAAATCCAACTTCTTAGAACCAATATCAAATACAAATCAAATTACTGACCCATATGCAAATTCAATCTGGCAGATAATTCCGCACTCACTAATCCCACAAGGTGTTCTGCACTGCTTTCCTAAAGTAGTTACAGCTGAAAAAGTTATCTGGGAAGAATGGTTCCTAATTGATGGCGAGATTCACCACCACATACTTTCAAACCATTCATTTAACTCAGCCCAAGGAATTTGGACGCCAGAGCCAAATGACACCGATCATCCAATCGAAGTTCTTGGCAGAAGTTGGCACTATGAAAACTCTAAAGATTTAAAACCAATGCTTTATTAATTTAGATTTAAAGGACTTCCATACCAAGCTTTGTAGATAAAATTTTTGCAGTTGACCCATCTTCAAGTGAAATCATCCAATTTTGTTTAAGAAGCACATATCCCGTTACTAATGCCTTAAACGCATCTACTAACTCTTTCATCTGAGCATTATTCCCGGCGCCAAGTGTGATTGTTAGCTCTTGTCCGCCCCACTGACAAGTTCCGCCATCCCTGGAACCTAAGCCAGGTTCTGGATCTTTCTTATAATTAGCACAATCAACACCTGCATTTTTTAATGCAGTCAGCAGGTCAGGCATAAATTTGTATTCAATATTCGGCATTTGTTTTGTAGCGGCTGATGTAGAAGTTTTTGCAGCTAAAATCCAACGAAACTTAGAACCGTCCGCTTTGCATTCTAAACCCTTAATTTTCTTTCCTAATTCTTTTTTCGCGCAGACCTGACCAGCTTTTGGATTTTTGGTCGCCTTTTCAAATACGTTCGCCTTGGCGCTAGTTCCAAAAAGCAAAGAAATTGCAACTGCAGAATAAATGGTTTTCTTGAACATTTTCTAATTATGCATCGATATAACAGTATTTACAAGGAGTTTTTCCTAGATATAGTTATCTCATGAGCGAATACATTTATCCAAAAGCAACCGTCCAACATCGTCTTGGCGGCAAGGCGGTAGACCTTGCGATGTATACGGTGACATTTGGAATAGGTTGGCTTATTTGGTCGCTGATTGTTTGGGGACAAGGTCAGACTCCTGGGAAACAGATACTGAAATTACGTGTCTATGACAAAACAACGGGTAAACCAATCAAATGGGGACACATGGCAATTCGGGAATTTTTGCTCCCGCTTGCAATAGGTCTAGTGTCATTGCCATTAGTTGTAGTTTTTACATTAATACCTGTAGAAGAAGTTCGAATTGGAGCAATAGGATTTTTGTATCTTGCAGGT
>WLJZ01000064.1 GCA_009701525.1 Actinomycetota bacterium | reverse complement strand
TTATGGAACTTAATCGCGGTCTGACCCCTATATGTAGTGGGAACTGTAGACCAAAACTCGAGGGTTTCTGGAAAAAAACTTGGCGTGTCGTGAAAAAGCTGAAAATTTTCTTAGATAGCGCCCGTTGAAACCGGAGATATCTCCAATATCTCCCATTCGCTATCCGTAAAGAGGCGCGAGCGCGTCAAGAAGCGTTTACCTTCCGGGGCCTCAAGGGAGAAGCCACCGCCCCTGCCATCGACCAGATCAATTGTTAAATGCGTATGTTTCCAATATTCAAATTGCGAAGCTGACATCCAAACCTTTATTGGTTTTTCAATTCCAGTTATTACAAATTCGCCAACCAAAACATCTTGGGCGCCAACTTTAAACTCGCCTTCTAAGTAACACATCGGAGAAGACCCGTCACAACATCCACCTGATTGATGAAACATCAGCGGACCATTGATTGCAGTGAGTTTGCGCAACATTTCTGCGGCAGCCTCGGTGTAATCAACTCGTGACGGGATCTCCATTGCGTCCTTTTTATTACTTGTCTATTGCTGGTCGGTGGGCTTAAAAGAATCCAAGTTTATTTGGGGAGTAAGAAACTAGCAGATTCTTTGTCTGTTGGTAATGGTCGAGCATCATCTTATGATTCTCGCGGCCAATACCTGAAGCCTTATAACCACCGAAGGCAGCGCCTGCAGGATATGCGTGATAGCAGTTGGTCCAAACTCGACCTGCTTGAATTGCGCGACCTGCGCGATAAGCAGTATTCATGTCACGAGTCCAAACACCAGCACCAAGTCCATACAAGGTGTCATTAGCAATCTCCATTGCATTATCAAAACCATCGAATTTAGTTACAGATACAACCGGTCCGAAGATTTCTTCTTGGAAGATACGCATCTTGTTATTGCCTTCAAAGATTGTTGGCATTACGTAATATCCACCAGCTAGTTCGCCGCCGAGATCTGCGCGCTCGCCACCGGTTATAACTTTTGCTCCCTCTTTCTTACCGATATCTAGGTAGGAAAGAATCTTCTCTAATTGATCGGTGCTTGCTTGTGCGCCAATCATTGTTGAGAGATCAAGTGGATGGCCCTGTTTAATCGCCTTTGTTCGCGCGGTTACATCGCCCATAAACTTGTCATAGATCTTGGCTTCGACAAGCCCACGTGAAGGACAGGTACAAACTTCGCCTTGGTTTACAGCGAACATTGTGAAGCCTTCCAGCGCCTTGTCATAGAACGCATCATCTTGGGCCGCAACATCGTTGAAGAAGATATTTGGGCTCTTTCCGCCTAGTTCTAGGGTTACCGGAATTATGTTCTCTGATGCATATTGCATGATTAGACGACCGGTAGAGGTTTCACCGGTGAATGCAATCTTTGCGATACGTGGAGATGATGCAAGTGGCTTTCCAGCTTCGACACCAAAACCATTAACAATATTTACAACACCATCTGGAATTAGATCTTTAATTAGATCCATCAAGAAGTGAATTGATACTGGGGTTTGTTCTGCTGGCTTAAGAACTACGCAGTTTCCTGCAGCAATTGCTGGTGCCAACTTCCAAACGGCCATCAAGATTGGGAAGTTCCAAGGAATAATCTGACCGACAACACCAAGTGGCTCGTGGAAATGATAAGCAACTGTGTCGTGATCGAGTTCGCCTGCGCTACCTTCTTGCGCGCGAATTGCAGCAGCGAAATAGCGGAAGTGATCAATTGCAAGCGGGATATCTACATATAGCGCTTCGCGAATTGGCTTGCCATTTTCCCAAGTTTCAGCAACCGCAATTGCCTCAACATTTGCCTCCATGCGATCTGCAATCTTGTTTAACATAATCGCGCGTTCGGTCGCTGAAGTCTTACCCCAAGCCGGCGCAGCTGCATGAGCGGCATCCAAAGCAAGTTCAACATCTGCGGCATTTCCGCGAGCAACTTCGCAGAATACTTTTCCGGTAACCGGAGTTACATTTTCGAAGTATTGGCCCGTTGATGGTTTTACAAACTTTCCGTTGATCCAATGGTCATACCGTGGCAAGAAAACTGCCTTACTTCCTGGTTGACCGGGCGAAACGAAATCAGTCATTTTTCTCCCCTTTAAGGCGGCCAGCACTGGCCACCAGTTGCAAAGGAAATTACTCCTGACAACTTTTTTATATAAGGCAGGAGTGAGGGGCTAGCCCTAATTAAAACTACTTAGCAGGCACCCAGAGCTTGGTTCCTGGCTCTAAATCAGTTGAGGCCAGGCCATTGGCTGAAACGATCTGATCAACGACGGATGAGAGATCAGATCGGCCGCCCGTATTTAACGCAGAAGCGATTGACCAGATGGTCTCGCCACTTGTTACAACTACTTGCATATAACCAGATGTACCGGTTGCAATAACTTGCGATGAAGCAACACCGTGGTCACTTAGAGATGCGCTAAAACCAGCGCCAATTACTATCAATAGCGATGCGCCAACAAGTGTTCTTGCTAGCTTGCGTCTTCTCTTGTTGCTCATTTACTTCTCCTACTTAACCTTGTTTCTAAGAACCGAGGGGATTCGGTCATTCGAACAAGTGTTCTAAAAGGAACTATAGGTCAACCCACTGACACTTGCAAGTTATTTCCGAACAAATGTTCGCTTTTTTTCGGAATCTGGTTTATGCTTGGGGCATGAGTAAAAAGAAGGTAAGTGAGCTTCCAGACGGCCCTGCCAACGAGCATGGCCTAACCCCCCGTCAGGCCAAGATCCTCGATGCCATTCGCACCGCGATTGAGACCAACGGCTATCCCCCAACAATGCGCGAGATCGGCCAAGCTGCCGGCCTTGCCTCCCCAGCTTCAGTTTCATATCAGTTAGAGACCCTGGTTGAAAAAGGATTTATCCGTCGCGATGCCACAAAGGGTCGCGCCCTTGAAATCACTTATCCAAGTGAGGGCGAGGCGATCACGCCAGAGAAGACCCGCAATGTGCCGCTCCTAGGTTCGATTGCTGCAGGTTCACCAATTCTGGCCGAACAGAGCTTTGATGAAGTCTTTCCTCTTCCAGAATCATTCGTTGGCAAGGGCGATGTTTACATGCTCAAAGTCAAAGGCGATTCCATGGTCGATGCCGCAATCTGCGATGGCGATTACGTAGTTATTCGCGCTCAAAAAGATGCAAATAAGGGCGAGATCGTTGCCGCAATGATTGATGGCGAGGCCACAGTTAAAACTTGGTCAAAGAAGGATGGCCATTACTGGCTACTTCCAGCCAATGAAAATTACGCACCTATTCCAGGAGATAACGCTGAAATCCTTGGAATCGTAACGGCGGTATTGCGCAGTATTCGCTAATTTCATGCTGGTTTTAACCGGGAATCGAATAGGAAGAGGTATTGACATATTCGACGCCCGAAAGGAGAATTCCTGCTAAATAGGAGGAGTTACCTTGAGTTCAAAGCAATTTGATCGCACTCGTTTCGACCACATCGGTGTCATCACCGAAGAGAAGCATGGCGATGAGAACTTCGTAGATGCGACCCGAGTCTGGGTTACAAATCCACGAGTCCATCCAGCAAATGTGGAATATCTTCGCTACGAACATGACACTCCTGTAACAGGACCGATCCGCCATCTGCCGCACGTCGCATATCGCGTAGATAGCGTTGATGAAGCCATTAAGGGCCACGAAATTTTATTAGAACCATGGGATGTTGCAGATGGTTTTGTTCGCGTCGCATTTGTTTTAGTCGAGGGCGCTGTTGTTGAGTTTATGCAATACCGAAATCCAAATGAAACTGGCTGGTTTTAATAACTTAAGTTCGAAAGGGAGAAAAATGAATAATCCAATCTGTCTAAACAGCAACTCATATCACGGCTTCACACTCGAAGAGGCTGTCACCGGCGCCAAACGTGCCGGCATTAAGTTGATCGAGCTCGCCGGAGTCATTGGCTGGACCGAACATGTTCGAAATGATTATTCAGATGAGCAGATCGCAAAGGTCCTAAAGTTATTGGCAGACAATGACATTAAAGCGATCGGAATGTGTGGCCACACAAATATTCAAACTGCCGAAGGCCAAGAAACTTTTAAGAAGAATCTTCACCTAGCCAAGAAGCTTGGCGTTGATTATGTAACTCTTTCAACAGGTGAGACCCATGGCGATGAATCAGTAATTGGTGATGACACCGAACTCGTTAAGATTATTCAAGATTTGGCTACGGTTGCTAAAGACTTGGGCCTAGTTATGGCAATTGAAACCCACGGAAACAACTATGCAACTGGCCAGAGCATCATTGCCCTTCTAAAGAAGGTAAATATGCCTAACGTTCGTTTGAACTATGACACCGGAAACGTAGTATTTTACGGTGCTATTGAGCCTTACGACGATCTAGATGCATCTACAGGATCAATCACCGGTATTCACCTAAAGGAGAAAGCGGGCGCCCAGAACGAGTGGAATTTCCCAGCAGTTGGTCGTGGTGATTTAGATTTCGATCGCATTCTAAAGACGCTAAAGAAGAATGGTTGCACTGCTGCTCTAAGTATTGAAATTGAATTCACACCAGCAGGACCAAATGGCGTAGAGGATGTTCACGAATCTCTCGCATTTTCAGTTGACACTATTAAGCGCCTATCTGCCTAAGGGAAGGTAAGAAAACGCAATGGCATCAATTGCAATTATTGGTCAGGGATATATGGGAAATGCTCATGCTGCGGCTTGGGCAAGTGCCGGACAAGCCGATTCAATTAAATATATCTGCACGCCACGTCCAAAAGAGGGCTCAGTTCCAGTTGCTTCGAAGGCTAAATACATCTCTGATTTAGATGTGATCATCAATGATGCCGATGTTAAATATGTTTCAGTCTGTACGCCGACTCCAACCCACAAAGATATTGCAGTTGCGCTACTCGCAGCCGGAAAGCATGTACTACTTGAAAAACCAGTTGCACTAACTGTTGCCGATGCAAAAGTTGTTGCTGATGCCGCAGCCAAGAGTTCTGGCTCGTTAATGGTTGCCCATGTGGTTCGCTTCTTTCTTGGTTATCAAAAACTTCGCGAAGTAAGTGAATCCGGTGAACTCGGCAAACTTCTCTCAGTCCATGCCCGTCGCTTCTCTCCTAAACCAACCTGGGCTACCTGGCTTGGCGATGAGAGCCAATCTGGTGGAATGCTTGTTGATTTTTCAATTCACGATTTCGATCAATTAAATATGTATTTAGGAAAACCCGTCGAAGTGTTTGCAGCTCAATCCTCCCCAACTGGCCCTGCTGAAATCACAATTAAGTACGAAGGCGGCGGCGTTGGCCATGTACAGAGCTTTATGAATGCGGCAGAAGGCGTGCCATTTACAAGCACAATCGATTTACTCGGTACCGCTGGTATTGCTCACTACGAATTTTCAGCTATTTCTGCGACTGAAGAATCTGCTTCCGGAAACAACGCCGGCGTGAATAGTTGGCATGTATTTTCATCAAAGGGAAATACCGTTGAACAAATTGCAACCGATGATCCTTATGGTCGCCAAGTTAAATATTTCTTCGACCAAGCAAG
>WLJZ01000063.1 GCA_009701525.1 Actinomycetota bacterium | reverse complement strand
GTTACGGTACCGATCTCATCGCGTGCTGCGGCTCCCGGTTGGTAAGAAGCAACGTGCTTTGCAAGCGCGTCGCGAATCTCTTCGGGCCGGATCGTGAGTTCCGCCATCTTTCTCTCCTTCAACTAATTCAGATTCACATGGTGTGAATTCTGAAACCTATTTTTTCTTTAATTAAGAAACAAGCGCGCGGCTTGCCTCTGCCAATCTGTTTGCAATAGTTCCATCGATAACTTCATCACCGAAACGAATTGAAATTCCACCAAGAACGTTTGGATCGATTTCAATGTTTAGGTGTACTGGCTGGCCGATCTTCTTTGTAAGAGAATCTGCCAATTTCTTTGCCTGCCCATCGCTTAGCGCGATGGAAGATTTGATATGTGCATTTACGCGATTACGACGAGCCGTTACCGCATGTGAATAAGCGGTGATTGTCTTTTCGATACTGCGCGCACGACGTCCTTCGACGCTATGGGCTAAGAGGTTATTTGTACTTGCTGAAAACTTGCTGCCAAAAATAGTTTTAAGTAGCGCTTGCTTAGACTCTGGGCTCTGCGCACGATCGCTAAGTGCGGTGCGAAGATCTGGGTTTTCAATAAGCAACTTTGAAAATGTGAAGATTTCGCTCTGAACTAGATTAAGTGAATCACTTAGGTTTGCGGCTGCAGCTTCTGCTTCGACCGCTATCTGTTCAATCGCATCAGCGATACCTGATGGCGCTGACCAGCGAAGAGAGACGGCATTTCCAAGAAGTGAGAGCGCCTTTGAACCAAGTGATTTCTTAAATAAGTCAGAGACTAAATCAGATTTCGAAGCGGCATCACGTGATGAATCAGTGAGCGCGCGACGTAATCCGGTTGAAGAATCAATGGCAACTAACGCCTTGAATAGATCGCTTGAAATGGCAGAAGCGTCGCCAGCAGACACACCGTTAAGTGTGTTATCTAGAGCAACACGAAGTGCAGCTAGAGACTGACGACTGCTTCCACCTAAAACGATCATTACTTACTCTTCTCCAAATCATCCAAGAAGCGGTCAACAATGCGTGATTGTCGAACCTGGTCATCTAACGCTTCTCCAACAATCTTTGATGCTAGTTCGGTTGCAAGTGAACCAACTTCATTGCGAAGAGATGTAATTGCTTGTTGACGTTCAGCTTCAATTGATGCTGTTGCTGCTGCAGTAATGCGTGCAGCTTCTTCTTGTGCTTTGCCTCGAAGATCTTCAATGATTGCAGCACCTTGAACGCGTGCTTCTTCACGAATCTTCTGCGCTTCGCCGCGAGCTTCACTTAGCTGTGCGGTGTATTGCTCTAGAGCAACCTCTGCAGCACGTTGAGCTTTTTCAGCTTTCTCCATGCCACCTTGAATTGCTTCAGTGCGAGCTGCGAATGCTTTTTCAAACATTGGCACAACTTTGGAACGCAGCACAAGGAAGAGCAAAGTGAAGGCGATAAAGCCAACAATGAGTTCTGCGGTATGTGGAATTAGCGGATTAGCCGCTGCCTCCGACGCGCTTGTGCGAAAGCTCATGATTAGAGAACGAATGCTAGAACTAGACCAAAGAGAGCCAAAGCTTCAGCAAGTGCGAAGCCAAGGAATGCGATTGGTTGTAGAACGCTGCGAGCTTCTGGTTGACGAGCTACACCGCTGATATAAGCGGCGAAGATCATTCCTGTTGCGATTGCAGGTCCGATTGCTGATAGGCCATAACCGACCAGGTTGAGTGTGCCTTCCATTGTGTTGCCTTTCTGTTCGTGTTACTTACTAGCGGAAGCTAATAAGTGGGTATTAATTTTTTGATCTAGTGCTCATCCGCCAATGCGCCGGCGATGAACAAAGCTGTTAGCAGGGTGAAGATATATGCCTGCAGGCATTGGACCATGAATTCAAAGAAAGTCATTCCGATACCAAAAGCGAAAGCAAATGGTGCAATTAACTTCAGTCCGATTGCGCCGCTGAGCATATGTTCGCCGCCCAAAATAAAGACAAGAAGTAATAAGTGGCCAGCAAACATATTCGCAAATAGACGAAGTGAGAGCGTAAGTGGGCGAACCAAGAAGAAGGTTGCAATTTCAATTGGAGTTAAAAGAATGTAAACAAACTTTGGAACACCTGGCATAAATGCAATGCCCTTTAGGTATTTTCCTATTCCTTGTTTTTTGATTCCAACATAATGGAAAACAACGAATGAGATGACTGCCAAAACATATGGGAATGAAACGTGGGACATAGCTGGGAACTGAAGGAAAGGCACAATTCCAAAGACGTTATTTGTCAGAATAAAAGTGAAGAGCGTAAATAAGAATGGAACGAATCGCATGAATTCGTGGCCAATGATTTCTTCACCGATTCCATTACGTACGAATGCATAAACTGATTCGCCAGCAAATTGTAATTTGCTTGGAACTACTAAGGCTTTGCGTGAGGAAATAATGAAAAATACTGAGATCAACACAACAGAAAGGAGTACTAAAAGAATTGGCTTAGTTGTGAACTCGTTATCCCCAAAAACTGGTGGGAGATTGAAGTCGGCGGTGCTTGGTGGGACGAATCCTTCACCACTCTCTGCAAACGCGAACTTGCGCACAAACACTCCTGTAACTAGTTAACTATTTGGGAAGTCATGTGAATCTTGCGCAACACTATTAGGAGTCCGCCCAAAACCAAAACTGAAAAAGCCTAATTCCGCCCGAATCGAAGCCAGGTTAGGTAAAGGGATGAGCCAGCTCCTAAGAGGAGTCCGCCCAATAGGAAGAAATTCTTGTCCAGCCAGTTGTCCAACGCCCAGCCGATACCGCCCCAGATGATCAGCCCTGAGATGAGATAGCCGAAGATTGACCACATTGCGCCCTCTTCATTGCCTCTACCCATAACTATTCTCCAGACTTTGAATCAATTGCCGAGCTCGGATTTGAGCCCTTAGTTTGCGGCAAAGGTAGCGTAACGCGCAAATTCATAAAGGCCCGAATCTCCCCCGCTAGCCAGGCCGCTGTAATCGAGAGGGCCGCAACAGCAAAGGTTGGCCGGTCGACAGAATCCGGTGTAGTTGTCTTAGTCACAATAAGGAGAAGAGCGCCCATCAAAATAACTTTTGCGAAATAAGAGAACATCGCAAGAGCCATAGTCGCCATTGGATCTAGATTGGTAGAAATTTTCGAAATAAATAAATGCACAGAGAAATAAAGAATCACGGTGAAGCTAGCAAGCAGGGCGCCCCAGAGTCCAGAA
This sequence comes from Actinomycetota bacterium, assembly GCA_009701525.1. GTDB lineage: Bacteria > Actinomycetota > Actinomycetes > Nanopelagicales > Nanopelagicaceae > AAA044-D11. The sequence goes on along the minus strand of WLJZ01000063.1, from coordinate 2,320 downwards.
CTTCCGCGAAATATCAGACCCAGACCAACACTTAAAATTGCAATTACTGTTGCTGGAATTAGTGCACCGCGCCAGAGTCCAGTCTCACTTTGCTGCGACATTTACCTTTATCCAATTCTTCTTAAAGAGCGCCATTGAGAAAATAAATATTGCAAGGCCAAAGACAAGTGCAACCCAAATTGGCGCGAATGCAGCCACCACTGTTGGAAATGCAAACATTGCGCTCCAAGAGTAAAGAATTGCTGAAGTGCGGCGATGTGAATTTCCCATTGATAAAAGTTTGTGATGGAGATGCTCTTTATCTGCCGCAAAAGGCGAACGCCCAGCACGCAATCTGCGAACGATTGCCATTCCTAAATCAATTAATGGGATTGCAAGAATCGTGAATGGCAGAAGCAATGGAAGTAGCGCCGAACTTGAACGTTGACTAGTGATTGCATTTACATCGATCTGCCCTGTAAGTGTGATTGCGGCTGCCGAGAGCATTAACCCCAAGAACATGGCACCAGAATCGCCCATGAAGATTCGAGCAGGGTGGTAATTGTGCGGGAGGAAGCCGATGCAGATTCCAATAATCACTGCCGTGAAAAGAGATGGGGCTCCTGCGCGGTTTAAGCCATTGACCACTGCTAATAAATAGGAGAAACCAAAGAAGGCCATCGCACAGATTGCGACAATTCCGGTAGCTAGACCATCTAAACCGTCAACGAAGTTAACAGCGTTAATGACGACCATAACAAAGAGAATCGTTATTAACTGCCCAATACTTGGCGGCAAGATATAAATTCCATTTATTGGTAACCATAAAATCTGGACCCCATGCAACAACAAAATTCCACCGGCTACAGCTTGACCCGCAAACTTGGTAATCGAATCCAAGTCATACATGTCATCTAGTGCACCAAGAATCATGATGAAAGTTCCGGCTAGAAATATTCCAGTTGATTCACGGCCAAAAGATTTAGCTACAAGTGGCAAGTGATTTACGATTAGAAAAGATATGGACATTGCAATCCACATTCCGATTCCACCCCAACGAGGTGTCAGAACGGTGTGAGTATCTCTAGAGCGTACGTTGATATATGCGCCAGCTTTCATCGCAAGGTCTTTTATAAAAGGCGTGATCAAATAACAGAGCGTTGCAGCAAGTGCAATCGTTAAGAGATATTCGCGCACGAGTCTTTATCTGGCTTATCTAGCGTAGATCGGAAACTTTGCAGTCAAAGCATTTACTTCGCTTCGAATTGCTGCAGCCTTATTCTCATCGCCGCCATCTTTGATTGCGCGCGCGATAAGGGATGCGATCTGTGCCATCTCGTTAGTTCCCATACCTTGGGTTGTAGTAGCGGCGGTTCCCACTCGAATTCCACTTGTTACTGCTGGAGTCTCTGGGTCGTAAGGAATCGCATTCTTATTGAGAACAATTCCGGATGCACCACAACGTTCATCTGCAATTTTGCCGTTTACGCCAGTAGCGCGAATATCGATAAGAGCTAAGTGGGTCTGAGTTCCGCCAGAAACAGCGCGCATTCCCTCTTTCTCTAAATCAGCAGCGAGGGCTTTAGCGTTAATAATTACGTTCTTGGCATAGCTCTGGTATTCCGGAGTTGCACACTCTTTAAGAGCCACAGCTTTTCCAGCGACGGCGCTCATGATTGGGCCGCCTTGCATACCCGGGAATACTGCTTTATCGATTGCGGCTGCATGTTCGGCTTTAGAAAGAATCATTCCGCCACGTGGGCCACGCAGAACTTTATGTGTTGTAAATGAAACAACATCTGCATATGGAACTGGCGAAGGAATTGCTTTACCTGCGACAAGGCCGATGAAGTGTGCGGCATCTACCCACATGATTGCCCCAACTTCATCACAAATCTTTCGAACTGTTTCAAAGTCAATCAAACTTGGATATGCAGTTGCACCGACACAGATCATCTTTGGCTTATTTGCAATTGCAGTATCGCGCAATTCATCGTAATCAATTAATTCATCTTCCTTGCGAACACCATAGGAAACAATATTGAACCATTTTCCAGAGAAGTTAACTTTGGAACCATGAGTCAAGTGGCCACCATGTGGAAGCGACATTGCAAGAACGCTATCCCCTGGTTTTGTGAAGGCTTGATAAACCGCCACGTTTGCACTTGCACCTGAATGTGGTTGCAGATTTGCGTGTTCGGCGCCAAATAGCGATTTTGCACGTTCGATGCCAATTACTTCAACTTTATCTACTTCTTCGCAGCCACCGTAATAACGCTTGCCTGGATAACCTTCGGCATATTTATTTGAAAGTGTTGAACCCATAGTTGCTAGAACAGCT
>WLJZ01000062.1 GCA_009701525.1 Actinomycetota bacterium | reverse complement strand
TCTGGTGAAACGTGGGTGTAAATCTGCGTGGTTGCCAGCGATGAATGGCCCAAAATTTCCTGAACGCTGCGCAGATCGGCGCCGCCTTCGAGCAGATGTGTGGCCGCAGTATGGCGAAGTCCGTGGGGGCTCATATGAGAACCAATTACGGACATTGCCTCATAAACCACTTCACGAGCGGTGCGTTGATCAATTCGTTTGCCGCGGCTTCCTATAAATACCGCATCACCAGAACTTTCATTGACAAATTCTTTCCTAAAGTTGGCGAGCCAATTTTGAAGTGCGCGCATCGCTGGAAGTCCAATTGGAACAACACGCTCCTTATCGCCCTTACCTAAAACCAAGAGCGTATTTCGATCCATATCTATATCTCGAATATTTAAGCCACACAATTCCGAGACGCGAATACCTGACGCATAGAGAATTTCAATAATTGCTAGGTCGCGAATATTGGCCGGAGTTGGATCCTCTCCTGCTTTAGTTGTTATTGCATCTAGAACTAGTTGGGTCTGCGAATGATTTAACACATCGGGAAGAGTTTTGTGCGCTTTTGGAATTGCGAGATCAGCTCCGATATCAGATGGAATCCAACCTTGACTTGCTGCCCAATAAGTAAAGGCACGAATTGAAACAATTCTTCGAGAGAGCGTTGCTCTAGAGATTCCTGTTGATTGTAAGTTTGCAAGCCATGAGCGAATGTGAGTAATTTTTAATTCTGAGAACTCGGTAATTCCTAGTTTAGAAATATGTGCGAGAAAGGATTCTAAATCTCCGACATAGCCCCGAATCGAGTTATCTGCCAAGTTTCGAACTAGAGCTAGGTGCTCTTCATATTTAGCAACTAATTCGGCGCTCATGTTCCTTATTCTAGAAGGCTATTCGGGTTTTCTGCCCTGTCTAAGTAGGCCATATGTAACTGAATCTTCAAGAGCCATAACTGAAGCCGCAATAACGTTCTCATGAACTCCGATTGTGTTCCACTCAGTTGTGCCATCACTGGTCTCAACTAAAACTCTTGTGATTGCGCCTGTTCCAAGTCGTCCTTCGAGGATTCGAACTTTGTAATCAGTTAGTTCTAACTTCTCTAGCTCTGGGTAAAACTTAAGTAGGCCAGAACGAAGCGCGGTATCAATAGCGTTAACCGGACCATTTCCAGACCCTTCCGATTCAATCTGATTTCCACCGGCTGAAATAACGAGTGATGCTTTTGAAGTTACTTTGTTGTCAGCATCGCGACTAACTGTTGTGTCCCACTTTTCAACTTTGAAGAAGGTGGCACGCTTTCCATCGATCTCTTCGCGAAGAAGTAATTCGAATGAAGCATCTGCAGCTTCAAAGGTATAACCACGAGATTCCATCTCTTTAACGCGTTCAACAACTCTGCCAACAACTTCTTTGTCGTCACCAATTTCAATTCCAAGTTCTTGGGACTTAAGCTCAATTGATGCGCGGCCGGCCATTTCAGAGACCAACATGCGACGGTCATTTCCGACAGAAGATGGATCTTCATGTTGGTACATCGCTGGATCAACTTTGATTGCACTCGCATGTAACCCTGCTTTGTGGGCGAATGCCGAAACACCAACATAGGGTTGACGGGCGCTAGGTGCGACATTTGTAACTTCTGCAACCGCATGTGAAATTCTAAAAGCTTCGCGAAGTGCGCCCTCTGGCAGCACGCTCTGCTTCTTCTTTAATTCTAGGTTTGCGATGATGCTTACGAGGTCCGCGTTACCGGTTCGTTCGCCATAACCATTTAGCGTTCCTTGAACATGTGTTGCACCAGCTGCAATAGCAGCGAGTGAGTTAGCTACGGCACATCCTGTGTCATTGTGGCAATGAATTCCGAGTCGGGCACTTGATGCAGTTAAAACATCATGGACTACCTGCGAAAGTTCGTCCGGCAACATGCCACCGTTTGTATCGCAGAGCGCAATTACATCTGCGCCAGCTTCTGCTGAAACGCGAACAACTTCAAGTGCGTATGCCTTATTTGATTTATAGCCATCAAAGAAATGTTCGGCATCTAAAAATACTCGTTGGCCACCAGCACGCAAGAATTCAATTGATTCTTTAATCATTGCTAAGTTCTCATCTAAATTAGTTTTCAGAGCAAGATCAACATGGCGATCATGGCTCTTTGCAACAAGGGTTACACCGGCAGCACCGGAATCTTGAAGAGCGCGAAGTAGAACATCATCGGCAGCTTTTACATTTGGTCTGCGAGTGGCACCAAATGCCATGAAAGTTGCGTTCTTTAACTTAAGTTCAGTCTGAGCGCGCTTGAAAAATTCAGTATCTTTCGGATTGGCACCAGGCCAGCCACCTTCAATAAAGCCAACACCAAGATCATCTAAGTGGCGGGCAATTGCCAACTTGTCATGAACCGAAAGATTTAGCCCTTCTTGCTGGGCGCCGTCTCGAAGTGTTGTGTCATAGATATGAAAGTTGTCATTCATTTAGCAGACCTTCACATTCCAGCCATGCTTATCTTCGATGGTTCCATGTTGGATGCCAAGAAGAGTTTCACGAATCTGCATTGTGATTGGACCAGGATTACCATCTCCGGTATTCCATGTTCCGAATTGACTCTTTGCTGCGCCAATTGCGCTAACAACTGCAGCTGTTCCACAAGCAAAAATTTCAGTTATTTCACCGCTTGCGACGCCATCGCGCCAATCATCTATTGAAAGCATTACTTCTTCAACTTTATATCCAAGATCTTTTGCAACTGTGAGAATTGAATCGCGAGTGATTCCAGGGAGCAGAGTTCCAGTTAATTTAGGAGTTATTACGGTTGCATCTTTGCCAGAACCTTTAACGAAGTAAAGATTCATGCCACCCATTTCTTCAACCCAACGGCGCTCAATCGCATCCAACCAAACAACTTGGTCGCAACCCTTTGCTGCTGCTTGCTTCTGCGCAACAAGTGAAGCTGCATAATTTCCGCCGCACTTAGCTTCGCCAGTTCCGCCAATAGCAGCGCGAACATATTCAGTAGAAATCCAGACAGTTACTGCTTTAGCCGCATTGAAATATGCGCCGGCAGGAGTTGCAATCAACATATACATCGCCTGATTTGAAGGGCGAACTCCAAGTCCAACTTCGGTGGCAAACATAAATGGCCGAATATAGAGTGATTCGCCAACCTTATTTGGAACCCACTTACGATCTTGCTTAACAAGAGTTGTAATTGTTTCGATAAATTCACTAACACTAAGTTCTGGAAGTGCTAATCGCGCGGCACTTCTTGCAAAGCGAAGAGCATTAGCATCCGGGCGAAATAGCGAAATACTTCCATCAGGCTGGGAGTAAGCCTTCATTCCTTCAAAGATCTCTTGACCGTAGTGAAATACCGCAGTCGCAGGGTCTAAAGTGATTGGGCCATACGCCTTAAGTTCGGCATCGCTCCAGCCATCGGCTTCGCTCCAATTAGCGACAACCATGTTGTCTGTGTAGTACTTACCAAATCCCCCTGCAGCAACCTTTGCATCGCGATCAGCATCTGGAAGCGGATTAGAATTTGGATTTAAATTTATCTTCATTTCGCACCAGAAACGCCTGCTGCTAGTGCATCACCAATTTGAGTCGTGCTGCGCTTTGCGTCGCCGCGCGCTAAAAGATCAGCTGCTACTGCACGTTCGATATCAGCGGCAGCATCTGTTAATCCCAGATGTGAAAGCATCATTGCAATCGACATGATTGTTGCAGTTGGATCTGCAAGGTTCTTGCCAGCGATATCCGGAGCAGAACCATGAACTGGTTCGAACATTGATGGAAATTCACCAGTTGGGTTTATGTTTCCAGAAGCTGCTAGCCCAATGCCACCACAGATTGCAGCTGCGATGTCCGTAAGAATGTCACCGAATAGATTGTCAGTAACTACAACATCAAAGCGCTCTGGATTAGTTACAAAGAACATTGAAGCGGCATCAACATGAAGATAATCAGTAGTGATATCTGGGAACTCTTTAGCTACTTCGTTAAAAGTTCTGGTCCATAGACCCCCAGCGCGAGTTAAAACATTGTTCTTGTGAACAAGTGTTAACTTCTTACGTGGGCGAGCCTGCGCTCGAGCAAATGCATCACGGATAACTCGTTCAGCACCACGACGGGTATTTAAACTCTCTTCAGTAGCGATTTCATTCATCGTGCCTTCCGCGAGTGATCCACCAGCGCCAACATATGGCCCTTCGGTTCCTTCGCGAACAACAATGAAATCAATTGAATCGCTATTTACAAGTGGAGATTTAACGCCAGCATGCAACTTAGCTGGGCGTAGATTCACATAGTGATCAAAAGCAAAACGAAGTTTTAATAGTAAGCCGCGCTCTAGAACGCCACTTGGAACTGTTGGATCTCCTACTGCGCCAAGAAGAATCACATCAGCCTTGGCAAGATCTGCCATCACTGAATCAGGTAGAACTTCCCCGGTCTTGTGCCAGTACTTTGCACCAAGTTCGTAGTTGGTCTTTTTAAACTCAACTCCATAATTCGCTGAAACGACATCAAGAACCTTTAGCCCTTCGGCTACAACTTCTGGCCCAATTCCATCTCCAGCGATTACAGCTAAATTAAAACTTTTCATTTTTACCTAACTTATCCAACCAAGTTAACTGCTTGGACTAACTTTGCGCCGGTCTCTTTAACAAGATTTGAAAGCACATCTGCACTAACTCCAGAGTCAACAGTCAAAGCCATTAGAGCTTCTCCTCCTGCGCTGTCGCGAGCAACTTGCATGCCTGCAATATTTATATTTGCCTTACCAAGTGCATTGCCGACGATGCCGACGATGCCAGGGCGATCTGTGTAACGAAGGAATAGTAAATTCTCAGTTGGTGCAAGATCTAAATCGAATTCATCGATTGCAATGATCTTTTCAACTTTACGAATTCCCATTAGCGTCCCGTTAACAACGATGCTACGTCCATCATTTAGCGCGGCATGAAGTGAAATCATGCTGCGATACTCCGGGCTCTCTGGATCAGTATTTACTGATGCACTAATGCCACGTTCTTCTGCAAGTGCAGGAGTGTTTACATAAGTAATGTCTTCAGCGCCAGTTGCAATCAGCGCACCCTTGAGCGCACTTGTAGCTAGTACTGATGAATCATGTCCAGCGATATCTCCGCGAACTTGAACTTCCATTGAAACTGGTAGCTCGCCAGCAATCGCAGTTGCGATTTGAGCCATCTTTTCAACCAAAGGCAAGCTTGGGCGAATATCTTGATGAATTGCGCCACCCTTAACATTTACTGCATCAGGAACCAATTCACCTGACAGCGCTTTACGAACTGAAACTGCAACAGCAATTCCAGCACGCTCTTGAGCCTCATCAGTTGATGCACCAAGGTGTGGGGTTGCAACCACGTTATCTAAAGTAAATAGTGGTGAATCGGTGCATGGTTCTGTTACATAAACATCTAATCCGGCACCAGCAACACGGCCTTCTTTAAGTGCATCAAAGAGCGCAGCTTCATCTAGAACGCCACCACGAGCAGCGTTGATGATTCGGACCGTTGGCTTAACTTTCTTAAGAGCTTCTACACCAATTAGATTTGCAGTCTCTTTAGTCTTTGGTAAGTGAATTGTTATGA
>WLJZ01000061.1 GCA_009701525.1 Actinomycetota bacterium | reverse complement strand
TCGAACCAAAGATTAAATCGACGCGTGATGCACTGAATTTAACTTCACCAGTTTCGCGATTGCGAATGTTGTAAAGATTATCGCCGGCCGGCTCCCAGACATAGTTGATATCTGTGATTGTTGAAAAGAAATCAGGAGTCAGAGCGCCAACGCGTTCAGTGAATACACCGTGCTTGGTTCCACCATGGTTGGTACCAATCACGCGCATGCCACCAACGAGAACTGTCATCTCGTGTGCGGTAAGGCCCATTAATTGTGTGCGATCAAGCATTAACTCTTCAGCGCTAACGGTGTAATCCTGCTTTAACCAGTTGCGATATCCATCGTGGATTGGCTCTAGTGGTGCAAATGAAAGAGCATCTGTCTGCTCTTGAGTTGCATCACCACGACCTGCTTTAAATGGAACCTTCACATCGTGTCCAGCAGCTTTAGCCGCCTTCTCGATTCCCACATTTCCAGCAAGAACAATCACATCGGCAAGGCTTGCACCTGATGCCTTTGCAATTGGTTCAAGAACTGAAAGAACTTTCTTAAGACGAGCTGGTTCATTGCCCTCCCAATCCTTCTGAGGGGCCAAGCGAATTCGCGCGCCATTTGCACCACCGCGGAAATCAGAGCCACGGAAAGTACGGGCGCTATCCCATGCGGTTGTTACTAATTCCGCGATTGTTAAATCAGTAGCAGCAATCTTTGCTTTAACTTCATCAACTTTGTAATCGGTGCTACCTGCAGGAATTGGATCTTGCCAAATCAAATCTTCAGCAGGAACATCTGGTCCAAAGTAACGAGCCTTTGGTCCTAAATCGCGGTGGGTAAGTTTGAACCAAGCACGCGCAAATACTTCACTGAAATAGGCTGGATCTTTATGGAATCGTTCTGAAATTTCACGATAGATCGGATCTTTAATCATTGCCATATCGGCATCAGTCATAATTGGGTTGTATCTAATTGAAGGATCTTCAACATCAACCGGCTTATCTGCTTCTTCAATATTGATGGGTTCCCATTGTTGGGCACCTGCAGGAGATTTCTTTAACTCCCAGTCGTACTTAAATAATAAATAGAAATATCCGTTATCCCATTTAGTTGGATTTGTAGTCCATGCACCTTCAATGCCACTTGAAACGGTGTCGCGACCAACACTTCTTGTTTCATGATTCATCCAACCAAGACCTTGTTCTGAAATATCGGCACCTTCAGGTGCCGGCCCAAGTCTTGCCGCGCTGCCATTTCCATGTGCTTTACCAACTGTGTGTCCACCTGCGGTAAGTGCGACAGTCTCTTCATCATTCATTGCCATACGTGCAAAAGTTTCGCGTACATGTGTAGCAGTTCGAAGTGGATCTGGTTTTCCATTTACGCCCTCAGGGTTTACATAAATCAGACCCATCTGTACAGCGGCAAGTGGATTCTCCATTGTGGTTGCATCGTTTAAATCGCCATAGCGAGAATCACTTGGTGCAAGCCATTCTTTCTCTGAGCCCCAATAAATATCTATCTCAGGGTGCCAAATATCGGATCTACCAAATGCAAAACCGAAAGTCTTGAGACCCATAGATTCATATGCGATTGTTCCGGCTAAAACTAATAAGTCTGCCCAGCTAACTTTGTTGCCGTACTTCTTTTTAATTGGCCATAGAAGGCGACGAGCTTTATCTAGATTTACGTTATCTGGAAAGGAATTGAGTGGAGCAAATCTCATATTGCCAGTACCGCCACCGCCGCGACCATCTGCTGTTCTATAAGTTCCTGCGGCATGCCAGGAAAGACGAATCATTAAACCACCGTAATGACCCCAATCTGCCGGCCACCACTTCTGACTATCGGTCATTAGCGCAGTTAGATCTTTCTTAAGTGCGGCTACATCTAACTTCTTTAACTCTTCGTTGTAATCAAAATCTTTTCCCAGAGGATTAGTTTTAGTGTCGTGCTGATGCAGGATGTCTAAGTTGAGGGACTTTGGCCACCAATCCATATTTGAATCTTGAACGGTAGTTAGCGCGCCATGTGCAACTGGGCACTTTCCTGAATTAGCTGATTGCGACATTTAAGCTCTCCTTCGGGTTTTAGACCAACCATGAAAGCATAACTGTAAGAAAACGAATGTTCATCTCGAGGGCTACTGGCTAGAATTGAATGTGCTTGAAAAGTGGACCTCTTTAGTGATTCAAAATCGATTCAAAGTGCTCTCCCTGTGGCTGATACTTACATCACTTGGCACCTTTGCAGCAATCGATCTTGATCAACATCTGACTACCTCATTAACGGTCCCTGGCAGTGAATCGGCTAAGGCTGAAGAAATGCTTGCAACTGGTTTTAATGAAAATACTGAAGGCACATTTACCGTTCTATTAAATTTTAAGAACGCATCACCGGAAGAAATCTCGGCATTTGAATCCCAAATTGCAGATGCTTCGTGGGTGATTCCAAAGTCCAGAGTTAGCTTGCAGCGCGCAATTGGCGGCGTTCTAATAACAAATATTTCAACCCCGAATAATTTAAATGAAGCTGCAAAGTACACCAGAGACTTGCGCCAAGAACTTCGAAAACTCGGACTTGCTAACGCCCAAGTAACAGGTCCGCCCGCGATTAAAAGCGATGTCTCCCCTGTTATGTCAGATGATCTAAAACGTGGTCAACTCTTCGCAATTGTTGTTGCTTTTATAGTGCTAATTTTGCTCCTAGGTATCTCATTTCAGATCCTTATTCCATTCGCTTTTGCTCTTGCGACAATCTCAACAACACTCGGGCTTGTTTATCTCATAGCTCAGAAGTATTTAATGGTTCTATACATTCCAAATATCGTCGAGCTAATAGGCTTCGGCCTTGCCCTAGATTATTCACTCTTAATTGCACATAGGTATCGCGGTTCAATTAGAACCCTAAAGAATGTGGACCTAGCGATTTCGAAAACGATGAATACGGCAGGCAGAACAGTCGTTATCTCTGGTCTAATTGTTGCAACCGGAATGACATCCTTGTTACTAGTTCCTATTCCTTTTGTTCGATCTCTCGGAATTGCTGGCGCACTTATTCCACTGGTTTCAATCTTCGCAGCGCTAACACTCCAACCAGCTCTCCTCTCCTATTTAGGTAGCCATGGAAATCGCTTCTGGAAATTTGGCGGCATGTGGGATCGCGGCCGCAAATCAACATCTATTGTTGCTCGGATAACCGCACTTGTAATTAGAAGACCAAAGGCGGTATTCGTTCTATCAATTTCAACTTTAACTATTCTAATTCTGCCTATCTTTGCTCTTTCACTAACACCCAGTTCGATGTCTGCGCTACCTTCAAATTTAGAATCATCAGCCGCTCTTAATTGGGCTTCCGATCGTGCCGGCGCAGGTGCCACAACCCCAATTGCGATCATCATGGATCTTGGATCACCTAGAGCAGCTACTTCAGCTGAAAATATATCTGCAAGAAAAGATTTAGTTGAATCACTAGCAAGCAATAAAGAAGTTTTTACAGTCGCTGGTGGTGAGAACCAACCATATGTAGATGAAACCGGGCGATATCTACGCATTCTAATTATTTCGCGCAGCGAATTTGGCTCGGCTAAATCTCAATCTCTAGTAAATGAGATAAGGGTTAAATACCTTCCTGAATCTAATTTTGATAAATCAATACCAATTTATGTAGGTGGGGCTGGTGCACAGGGCGTTGATTTAGTTTCCAAGCTTAAGAGCGCACTTCCAGCAATCGTTCTACTAACTCTGATATTTGCCTATCTCCTACTTGTTCGAGCTTTTCGATCGGTAATTCTTCCGCTAAAGGCAATAGTCCTAGATCTTCTAACTACAGCAGTCTCATATGCAGCGATAGTTGCGGTAGTTCAATATGGCTTTGCATCATCGATTCTTCATACCTATAAGTTGCCTCAAATTGAAGCTTGGGTTCTAGTTTTTGTCTTTGCGGTTCTCTTTGGCCTGACTATGGATTACGAAGTTTTTATCGTCTCTCGAATACGTGAAGCCAAAGAACGCGGCTTAAATAACTCCGACGCTGTTGCCGAGGGAATCACCGAGACAGTTGGAGTAATAACAGCAGCCGCACTAATTATGTTCGCCGCACTTATTGGACTTGTCGGTGGACACTTTGCCGGATTGCAAGAACTTGGTCTCGGCCTTGCAGTTGGTGTAATTATTGATGCAACAGTTGTACGTATGTTCCTTCTGCCAAGCGCGATGATTCTGCTTGGCAGATGGAATTGGTGGGCTCCGAAATTCCTTACTTCACAACGTTAATTGCAAAGTGGAATTGTGGGATCTGATATCCCGCAGCTAAACCGGCGAAATCGTTTTCAGATGTCAACACTGGAGTCATTCCATATGGTGTGTTAGCAAATGAAGGTTGTTGGGTATAAAGAAGTGGGCGTAGATCAATGATGTGTGTTCCAACTCCACCAGTTGCGCGAAGATGAACTACTAGATAACCATTTGAGTTAAAGCCACATCCATATCCGATATAACTGTTGTCATAAGTTACGGCAAGAGTGTTATCGAATTGAGTCCAACCAACGCCCTTGATGCTGATTGTGAACTCTTCATTCTCTTTAAAGGTATTGGTTGGTTTTCCAGCGCCACCAGCAGCGAACGCAGCAGCTGAACCAGAATTATCAGCCTTGGCTAGACCTTCGCCAATAACCTTTCCATTCTTATCGTAGAACTTCATAATGCTCTCTTTTACATAGAAGAGAGTTTGGGCTTCAACAGCATTTCCTTTTTTAAGTTGAACCACATGCCAACCACCTAAGTGATCTGGGACCGTGATTTCTTGGCTAATTGTGCTACCTGTTACTTCCACGGTCGCTAGTGGAACTGAGTTATAGATCCAACAAGTTCCGGTGCAGTTGACTCGGTTTCCAACAACTGTTGCCCAAACTATTTGATGAGTTCCAGTTGATGTTAATCCACTAACGCTGAACTTTGACTTAGTTCCAATAGGCCCGTTATCTACAGAGAGACTTGCAGTTGCGGTTGTAGCAGGATCTAGGTCAACACTTGAAAGTGTTGTTCGCTGGTTAACAGTTGGAGTTACCTTCTTTGGGTACTTTGCATAAGGCTTGAAAGCACCGTTGTCTTTAGTAATTGTGAATACCCCTTGGCCGCTATTTGCATAAGGCACTGGAGATTGCAGAACGTTTAGGTATGAGAAAGAGATTGCTTCATTGGCTTGAATAAAGTGTTTACCAACTTTGCCGCTTGCTAAAATTGTGGCTGTTGCGGTTCCGCGAGACCAACGGGCCATCATTTCACCAGCAAAATGATTGTCATAGATAAGCGCTGAACCAGCTGCATACAACTTTGGCCCAAGGCCGGTGTATGTAACTGTAATTGGTGTTCCAATTGGACCGCTCTTAGGTGACATAGTGAAAGTTCTTGAAACTTGAACACCACCGTGACCAGCAGCTACGCCATCTTTAACGATATAAATATCATGCACGCCGCCCCAATCTGATGGAATCTTGGTGCTGTAGCTAAATGCACCACTAGCATCGGTCTTAACGTTCGCCATATCTACGTGGTAATTGTTGTAGGCAGTTCCCATGTAGTTAACGGTGTTAGGTTCAATTCCTGCTAGCCAAGTTGCATCTGAAGTTGACCAAGTTAAAACATAATCTGTGTCAGGTGTAAGTGCCTTACCT
>WLJZ01000060.1 GCA_009701525.1 Actinomycetota bacterium | reverse complement strand
GGCTTAGTGGTCGATGGAAATGATGTCACTGCGATTGCCAAAAGTTGCATCAAATTATTGGCCGATCCGAAGTTAGCTAAAGAATTTGGCGCAAAGGGCCGTACTTGGGCGCTCTCTAATTGGAATTGGGATTTATGGGGAGCACGATTCGCCCAGCTCTTAAAAAGTAATTAATTTATTCTCAAGGGCAATTGCAATTGCTTGTGTTCTATTTTCTACCTCGAACTTGCGATAAATCGAAGCCAGATGGCTCTTTATGGTGGCCTCAGTTAAGAAAAGTTCAGATGCCATAACTTTTGCTGTTGCGCCTTTTGGGAGAAGTGCGAGTATTTCCTTCTCGCGTTTTGTTAACGCAATTAACGCTCGGTTTGTTGACTTCTCAGATTCTAGAAACTGCCGTGGAAAACTTAACAAGCTCCGTAAATTTGTAGTCTGCGCATTTGCGAAGGACATCTGTTCTATAAAGGAATTTATCTCATGAATTGCACTTCTAATTCGAACCGAGAAAATATTTACAGATTTCTGAGTAGCGGTTGGAATCTCCTCATTTAGCGCCTGGCAGAGTTGTGAAATCTTCTCGTCCAAATTTCGAAGCTCGATTCGAGAATCACTGCTCGTTTCAAGCAAGCCTGCGGATGCCGCAAACTGATTGGAAACTTCAAGAAGTTGTGAGCTTAGTTCGTCGTGTAAATCACGAACTGATTTCACGAAAAGAGCGCTTCGATTTCCTCATTAAATTCACTCGCAACCACATGTCGTTTGACAGACATTTTTGCAGTTAGCTGTCCACCAGCAATTGTGAAATCGGTTGGCAGTATTGCGAATTTTCTAATTGACTCAGCGCGGCTAACCGCCTTATTTGCTTCATCAATTGCAGTTTGAATTACCGCAATTAGATCAGGGTCTTTCACGAGAGTGGCAATGGTTGCGCCATCTTTCTTATTAGCAGCAATCCAACCTTTGATTGCATCTGGATCAATTGTTACTAGTGCTGCAATAAACGGTTTGTTATCTCCGACAACCATGCACTGGCTAACTAGAGGATGTGCCCGAACTCGATCTTCAAGAACTGCTGGTGCCACATTCTTGCCACCAGATGTAACGATTAATTCTTTCTTGCGGCCAACAATTGCTAAAAATCCTTGGTGATCTATCGTTCCTAAATCCCCGCTCTTAAAGAAGCCATCGCTTGTGAATACTTCGCTATTGGCCGCATCGTTCTGCCAATACCCATTCATAACAATTGCACCCTTAATTAATACTTCGCCATCTTCTGCAATTTTTATCGTTGTCCCAGGAAGTGGGCGACCAACAGAGCCGACTCGTTGCGCTGTTGAAAGATTTAGCGATGCACCTGCTGTGGTTTCAGTTAAACCATAGCCTTCAAGAATATTTATTCCTGCGCCGCGATAGAAATGTCCAAGTCTGGTACCTAGTGGTGCGCCACCAGATATCGCAGCCTCAACGCGACCACCCATGCCAGCTCTGATTTTTGCGTAGACCAGTTTGTCAAAAATTGTGTGCTTGAGAAGAAGTCCAACATTCATTTTCTTAGAATCTTGAGCCTCGCTATAGGCAATTGCAACTTCTGCCGCCTTGCGGAAAATTGCACCCTTTCCTGCTGCTTCAGCTTTAGCTTCGGCACCGTTATAAATCTTCTCAAAAATTCTAGGAACTGCGAGAACGAATGTTGGTTTAAAAGTTGCAAGATCCGCAGGCAGTCTTGTTATGTCGCCACAATGTGCCAAATGTAATCCTGCAGTGATTGCGCCAACTTCTACCATTCGACCAAAGACGTGTGCGACTGGAAGGAAGAGGAGTGTTGAGCCACCAGGCTTTAGAAATAGATCGCTCGCGCCTTGAACCACATTTCCACATTCAGATAGGAAATTTTGATGAGTGAGCTGTACGCCTTTAGGTTTTCCAGTTGTTCCAGAAGTATAGATAAGAGTTGCCAGTGATTCTGGAGTTGGTGCATGTCTGCGAGTTTCAACTTCTGAGTCTGAAATACTCTTTCCAAGATTTGAAATTTCATCAAGTGCGCCATCAGTAATTGTCCAGAGCGATTTACAAGCTGGAGTAATCACGGGATTTACAATTTCTCGATGTTGTGGAGTTTCTACAATTATTGCCACTGCACCTGAGTCAGAGAGAATCCATTCGACTTGCTCAGAACTTGAAGTCTCATAAATAGGAACTGAAACTGCGCCGGCATACCAAATTGCAAAATCAAGAACAGTCCATTCATAACGCGTCTTAGCCATGATGGCAACGCGATCTCCGACACCAATCTTTGCGGCAATCAATCCCTTTGCTACAGCACGAACTTCTAAATCAAACTCTTTGGCACTAACTCCTTGCCATCCTTCGCCAAGTGGCCGAGATAGCGTTATTCGATCAGGTTCGTTTGTCGCGCGATTTGCGACCAGATCAGAGAGATTGCCAGAGGTGACAGGCGGGACGATTGCTGGGACGGTGTATTGATCCATGAGGCGAACGTTATCGCCGACATGTGCTTTTTTGGTAGACCTCGAAGGGTAAAAATTGCGGGTAATCTTTTCCCATGAGCGATATTTCAAAGAATTCAGTCACGATTGAGGCACCAATTAAAGAGGTTGCCGAGGTACTAACAGATTTAGCCAGTTACCCAACATGGTCGACGGCGATAAAGAGCGTTGAAGTAGTGGCGAAAGATTCAGCTGGGCGTGTGAGTCAAGCAAAGATTTCAATCGATGCTGGTGTGATGAAAGATCGAGTAATTCTAGATTATGACTGGAGTAAGGCACCTAACGAAATTACATTCTCATTGGATGACGCAGATTTACTTACCGAAATGACTGGCGCATACAAGCTGAAAGATAATGGTGATGACACCACAACTGTTGAATATGAATTAACAGTTGCACTTTCAATGCCGGTTCCTGCGATGATGCGACAGAAGGCCGAACGCTCAACAATTGATCTTGCGCTTAATCAATTAAAAACCAAACTCGAGGGCTAATCTCTCTTGCTAAATTCACAATTAGCAATTGGCGTTGATGTCGGCGGCACAAAAGTTTTAGGTGGTGTAGTTGATTCAGCTGGAAAAATTCTTCGCACCTTCAGAGCGGAGACACCACCAGATGGTGGCGATGCTTTAAATAACACAATCGCGAAAGTAATTACAGAGCTTGCGACCACTCACGATACAAGTGCTGTTGGAATTTCAGCTGCTGGTTTAGTCTCTTCCGATCGTGCAACAATGCTGGGCGCGCCAAATATTAAAGATTGGGATGGCGTAAATATTTCGAAAGCTTTAAAGCAAATATGTAATGTAAATGCAATTGTTGAGAATGATGCAAATAGCGCAGCTTGGGCCGAGCGAGTTTATGGCGCTGGACGCGGTGGCGAAAATGTAATCATGGTGACGGTTGGGACTGGAATTGGTGGCGCAGCAATAGTTGATGGAAACTTACTTCGCGGCGCAAATGGAACTGGCGCAGAATTTGGACATATGCGTGTAATCCCTGATGGTGAATTGTGTGGCTGTGGTATTCGCGGATGTTTTGAAAGATATGCATCGGGAACTGCTTTAGTTACCCGCACTAAAGCTGCGATAGCCAAGAATCCAGAAGCTGGTAAAGATTTATTAGCACTCGGGGATGGGACTATTGAAGGCCTTATTGGCAATCACATTACCCAAGCAGCTAAGAGTGGTGATCCACTTTCTATTTCAGCACTGGAGACGACTGGAGATTGGTTGGGCGCTGGAATCGCAACGCTCTCAATGTTGTTTGATCCATCAATTGTTGTAATCGGCGGTGGGGTTGGAGATGCCGGCGAACTATTACTCGGACCAGCAAGGCGTGCGATGGAGCGTGAGATGCCTTTCTTTGGAAAACATCCTGTGCCTGAAATTGTTTTAGCAAAGCTTGGAAATGATGCGGGATTAGTTGGAGTTGCAGATTTAGCTAGAAATTAGAGTTCAACGCCATCGCCAAAATCATCTTCGGCTCTAGCTGAGCGCCAGATATATGTTGCGACCCCACCAATAAAACCTAAGACTCCCGGCCAAGGCCCCATTCCAAGTGGATCTATTCCAGTGAACATCTCAAAGAGCGTAAAGAGAGCACCGCCAACAATGCCTAAGAGTGCGAAGCGAGAAATTTGATCAGGGGCAGGCAATACTGGATTTGGTTTAGTAAATCCTTCAGCGTCATATCTAGGTGCATCTAGTTCATCTAAATAAGTTGTTGGCGCAGATTGATCAAGAGATAAACCAGAAACTATTGATTCAAATTCAGCATCAATTAACTCTCGTTCATCTGATTCGAAGATTGATTCGCCACGCGGAAGTTCACCAGAGATTACATCTAGAACAAAAGCCATGGTCTCTTCATTCAGAAGTTCGGCATCGTGGTCCAATGCAACGTTATGAAAAGATCGCTCAAATACAACTTCGCGGATGTCACTGGAATAAACATTGTCAATAATCGTTTCACTGCAAACCGGGTGCACAACATGATCATTTAAAGAGTAGGCGACCATAAGCGGGAGATCGACTAGATATAAATCGCGTTCTACTGTGCGCCAAAGTTTTTTAACTTGATTTAAACCACGCAAAGGGATTCGGTCATATCCATGTTTTCTTGCGCCAGGTTTTGCAACATCTCCAGAGCCTCCTGGAATGGAGGGAAGAATTAAAGAGAGCGCAGGTACTAATTTAAATCGATTGCGTTCATCGTAGATAGAAGCATTTAGCAGAATAGTTCCGGCAATTTCACTTCCGCGAATCTGGGAAAGTCGAAGCGCTAGCGCGCCACCAACTGAAAATCCGGCAACAAAAACCTGATCGCAGTGTTTTGCAAGTTCTAGAAATTCGCTCTCAATATCTTGATACCAATCTTCCCATTTAACTTTATTTAGATCACTCCAATGAGTTCCATGACCGGCAAGAGTTGGAACATAAACTGATAAACCTTTTTCATGCATCGCCAAGGCCCAAGGTTTTACCGATGCTGGAGATCCGGTGAACCCGTGAATCATTAGAATTCCGATTTTCCCAGCCAAAAGGCGCAAAGGTTCACTTTCTGGGATATTACTCACGCTCAGATGGTGTCATACCAAGCAGATAAGGCATAAATTATCCCTGTGGTTTACCAAGCGTTGAAGTCCTTCCTCATCCCAATTTTGACCTTGCTCTTTCGCCCAAAGGTCACTGGGCTTCGAAATGTTCCCCAATCCGGGCCGGTAATTATTGCCTCTAACCATCTTTCATTTAGTGATTCAATTTTTATGCCGCTTGTAGTTCCTAGAAAAGTTACATTCTTGGCTAAGAGTGAATATTTCACCTCGCCGGGAATCAAAGGCTTTATCAAGAAGATAACTTTCATCGCACTTGGCCAAGTTCCAGTCGATCGCTCGGGTGGTCGTCGCAGTGAAGCTGCATTGTTAACTGGGCTAGATCTTCTTGCTGGTGGTGCGTGTATTGGAATCTATCCAGAAGGAACCAGATCGCCTGATGGAAAGTTATATAAAGGTCGCACCGGTATTGCGCGAATGGCAATTGAATCTGGCGCTGCGATTGTTCCGGTGGCAATGTTTAACACCGCAGAGATTCAACCAACTGGACAAGTAGTTCCAAAGGTTCAACGAGTTGAAATGATTTTTGGCGAACCGCT
>WLJZ01000006.1 GCA_009701525.1 Actinomycetota bacterium | reverse complement strand
TTAAATCAAGGGAATTAACTTGTGTAATTGGCTCTAGGGCATCTGAAATATCTTTTTGTAACCGATCGCGCATCGGACAACCTGAAATAGTTAACAAGATTGTTATTGCAGCAATTCCACCTGCGAATTCCACCTTTTCAATCATTCCAAGTTCGGGCAGAGGACGATGGAGTTCCGGGTCATTTACGCCTTTTAGCGCTTCATGTATTTTTGCTATAACTTCTGCGCTCATAGTAAATCCGGATCTATTTTTGCTGACTTTTTAAGTTCTTGAATTTCGGCTGAAGGCTCAGCTAATACTTCATTTATGTGCTTAGTTATGAACTTCTTCGGATGTAAATCTGTAACCTTTAAATCTTCATAACCAGGCCCAAGATTTTCACGTAAATCTTTGGTCGCACCTTGCGCGATATCGCGAACTTTGCGGATGAATCTCGCAGAATCCGTTGAAAATTGTGGGAGCTTATCTGGGCCAATAAGAATCATGGCAAAGAGAAGAAGAGCTATGAATTCACCGCCGCCGATTCCAAACATTTTCGAATCCTATATCTAGTGCGGTTACTTTGCCGCAATGAGTTTTAAAGTAACCTCTTTTGTCACGTTTCCACGTTGGAATTTAACTTTAATTAAGTCACCAACACTGTGCGAACGAACGCTAACGATTGCTTCATCTGCGGAGTCGATAGCTTTTCCATCAATTTCAATAATTACATCACCGGGCTTAATACCGGCACGATCTGCTGGTCCACCAGGAGAAACTGCATTGCTTGTTGTAGGGATTTTGGCGCCAGTTCCGGCAAATCTAGTATCTAGAGATACTCCCATTATGGGATAGGTAGAACTTCCAAATTTAATTAATTGATCTGCAGTTTTCTTTGCCTGATTCATGGGAATAGCAAAGCCCAAACCAATCGATCCGCTCTGTCCACCAAAACTAGATCCTGTTGTGGCAATCGCAGAATTCACTCCAATAACTGCGCCAGCTAGATCAACAAGTGGACCACCAGAGTTTCCCGGATTAATTGCTGCATCTGTCTGTAGCGCATTAATAAATGAGCTCTCACTTGTACCATCGCCAGAAGTTACAGGGCGATTCTTTGCGCTTATGATTCCTGAAGTTACGGTTCCGGTAAGACCTAGTGGTGAGCCAATTGCAATCACGCCATCACCAACTTGCACTTGATCGCTATTTCCAAGTTGAAGAGCAGGGGCATCAGTTACTGCAATTTTAATTACAGCCAAATCATATGAAATATCACGGCCAATTAATTTAGCTTCATAATCTTTGCCATTAGCCAACCTCACAGAGATGGAAGCGCCATTTGTTGCAGCTGCTGAAATCACATGATTATTAGTCAGAATATGTCCGGTGCTATCTAGGAAAAATCCTGAACCAGTGCCACCTGAATTACCTCTGCGAACCTGAATCGAAACAACTGATGGCGAGACTCTTGCAGCAATTCCTGCAATTGAATCTGGCTTTCTTTCAATGACACTATTTGTCGAAACTAGATTAGTTTTAGATTCCAAATTGGCCGATGTGCGTCCTGCAACACTTCCAACTACTCCGGCAATTAGCGCCATCGCAATCGCAACACCAAATCCCACTGTTCGAGTATTCGATTTCTTAACTTCTGCTGCGGTTACAACTGGATGACTTGAAATCCACCAAGGTGTATTTGAATTGTTCTGAGGCTCGGACATAGTTAAATTTTACGAGCAATAAGTGCGCCGCCGCCAATTGGAAGAAGGGTCGAACTCCATCTGGAGCCTTCTTTAATTGCTTTTATTGAATCTCTACGGGCTATCGTTTCGAAATCGCGTTGAGTTGGGTCAACTACTTTCCCGCCATCAAGGGCATTATCGATAAGCAGAACGCCACCTGCTTTCAATAATCTAAAGCTCTCTTGAACCACATCAACCATATCTTTAGGAGATCTCACAATCATTAAGTCGTAATTTGAATCGGCTAACTTTCCAACAACTTCAATAATATTTCCAGTGATTAACCTGAATCTTTGCGCAGAAATTCCTGCCTCTTCAAAAATCTCTTTCGCGCTAGCAGAATGTTCGCGTTCTGAATCTATTGAAGTTAGCGTTGCATCTTGTGGCGCGCCATTAAATGCCCAAAGACCACTTACTCCTGAACCAGTTCCAATTTCAACTATTGATTTAGCGCCAATTAAACCGACAACAAAGTTAATTAAGCCACCAATTCCAACGGTTGGATCTGGTGCGCCAATTTCTGCACCATTCTTTCGGGCTTGTTGCATGAAGAAATCTTCATGTGGAAAATTTTCGGAGAAGGCCGACATATCCCCGCGGTTATTTGTGGTCATAGCGAAGTCAACCACTCTGTAAGCAATCTGACGCCGAAGCCCGTGCCACCTTTTGGATTTTCTCCAGAATCGCTCTCTGATCTCGCAGGTCCTGCAATATCTAGGTGAACCCATTTACGTTCTCCGGCAAAGTGCTCCAAAAATAGCGCTGCTGTAATAGAACCACCGTTGAAATCTGGCTTCTCTGCAGTGTGGTTGAAATCTGCAACTTCACTTGCAAGTGCAATCTTGTAATCATCAATTAGAGGCATATGCCAAACCCGTTCGCCAGATTCTTGCCCGGCATCATAGAAATCTTGAGCCAATGCAATATCGCGGGTATACATCGCAGCATATTGCCGGCCAAGACCGAGCGTTGCTGATCCTGTCAATGTTGCTATATCCACTAAATAATCTGGAGCCAATTTTTCATCTGCATATGCAAGACCATCAGCGAGAACTAGGCGACCTTCGGCATCGGTATTAATAACCTCAACTGTTGTGCCACCAAAATGAGTGATTACATCTGAAGGTCGTTGTGAAGTTGAAGAGAGCGCATTTTCCGCACACATAAGTAATCCTGTAACCCGAACTTTCGGCGCATTCGCTCCCATCTCCGCAATTGCAACAACCGTTGCAAGCACGGCCGCGGCACCTGACATATCGCTCTTCATGCCAACCATCGTGTCGTATGGTCGCTTTAGAGAGACGCCGCCGGTATCAAAAGTTATTCCCTTGCCAACTAAAACAACATGTGGCCAATTCTTTGAACCTTTTGGCGCATAGGTAACTTGGATAAGTCTTGGTCCTGGCTTAGGAGAAGAATTACCGACTGCTAGAAGTCCACCAAATTTAGCTAGAGCAGCTCCACTCTTAATTTCAACTTTTAGCGCTGGAGATTTTGCGCTCTTAACAAGAGATTTTGCTTGGTCGGCAATCCATTGTGGATTCTTAATATTTGAGGGGGTGTGAATCAAATCGCGCGCACGCCATACGCCTGAAGAAAGTATTTCCGCGCTTTCTAACTCTTTTTCAAAATTACCGACTAAATGAAAGGTTGCAGCCTTTTGCTCTTTGTTTGGCGCACTTTTTAAGCCCCATGAATAACTTGAAAGAACAAGTGAAATTAAGTGGGTACGAGCATTCGCTTTTGAAGTAACAAGCGCATTTAAAACTATTGATCCGGAGTTTTTTACTTTCCGAGAGAGCGCGGCTCCAGCTTTTCGTAAATCATCTTGAGAGCTGATTCCGATTCCAACAAAATAGATTCGACGAAGTGAATTACCTACGGCCTCTGCCGGGACTTCTATAAGCTCGCCTGCTTTGCCTGTCGCATCAGGCCACTGTCCAAGAAGATCTGAAAGGTCTAGATTTAAATTTTTTTCAATTAGTTTTACAAACTTTTCATTCCCAATTTCAAGGCCGGACTCACCTCTAGAAATTGGAATTGCGATTGCATCATAATTAGAAAATTCGATTTCGGATTGTGCTAAACAATCGATATTTGGGGCTAGCTTCACGGTCTTTGGTTAATCCATCAAAGGCAAGAAGGAATTACTTCTTAACGAGTGAGACCGCTGCCTGTAGCGCATTGCCAAGATTCGTCGCTTCTTCAACATTAAGTTCAACGACAAGACGACCGCCACCTTCAAGTGGGATTCGCATAACGAAACTGCGGGCTTCCTTGGTAACTTCCATGGGTCCATCACCAGTACGAGGTTTCATGGCTGCCATGTTTTTACTCCTTCATAATTCAAGCGGGGATCTAAATCTCTTACGACATCCGAAAATGCAGTGGCTAAGTATCTCGTATAAGTCATAGCGAATGGAAATTGAAAAAAGTGGGCTATTGCCCCGGATTTAACGCGGAAAGTAGACGGGACTTGCCACTCGTGATAACGCTTTGAACCGCACGTTCAGGCACCCCTAAGGTCTTGGCAATCTCTTGAGCCGACATAGATCGGATGTAATGCATTGTAAGAATAAAGCGCTCCTCTTCCGGCAGGCTAGCTAGAAGTTCGGAGAGTGCGCCCATGGGTCAAGGTTACCTGGCTTGATTAAACTTTATAAGTTCTTTAGTTGGCTCTAAAGCGTACAGGCACGAATTGCGCTTGGAATATCTGGGCACCAAGCTATTAATTCGTTGGAGGTAGCGCCAATAAATTCTTCACTGCTTAATAAATCAAGAGCGGTTTGCAACTGCGTGAAGGTTCCGTAGGGATCGCAAACAACTACAGGTTTTGCGTGGTAACCCAATTTACGTCCAACCCAAATTTCAAAGAATTCCTCAAGGGTTCCGATGCCACCTGGCAGCATAATGAAAGCATCTGAGATTTCTTCAATCTTTGCTTTTCGAGTTCGCATATTTGAAGTAATGAACATTTCAGTTGCTTCTGGATCTTCGAATTCAACGGTTACTAGTTTCTCTGGAATCACACCGAAAGTTTTTGCGCCACGTTCACGCGCACCTCTTGCAGCAGCGCCCATCATTGAAATTTGGCCGCCACCCCAAACTAAATCTGCGCCGCTATTGGCGATGGCAACACCGATATCAAAGGCCAGATCGATATATTTTTGGTCGATACTTGGCGAGGCTGAGCAATAAACGGCTATTCGCATAATAAATCAAGTCTAGTAGTTAATTGCTTTTGGTAGCGTTATCTCATGAGAAGCGCCTTTGGATTTGGAATCGCAAGCACCACTAATAATGGTGAGGTCCTAGATGTTTGGTATGACTCGATCGGGCTGGGCAAGTTAGCTCAAAATAATGGTCCAGATTTATCAGAGTTCGTTGGATCAGATCCAATTCGTGGTGTAACTAAAACTAAGGTAGCAATCGAAATTGATCTAGATGAGCCGCCAAAGGATGTCGCTGATGCCTACCTCCGACTTCACTTGCTTTCACACCGAATCGTTAAACCACATGGTCAATCACTTGATGGAATCTTTGGAATATTAAATAACGTGGTCTGGACTTCGGCCGGTCCGTGTTCGGTTGCAACATTTAATTCAGTTGGACCAGCTCTTCGCGCAAAATATGGAACGCTTACAGTCTTTGCTGTAGATAAGTTTCCAAGAATGGTTGATTACGTAGTTCCAGAAGGTGTACGAATTGCCGATGCTGATCGGGTTCGCCTAGGTGCGCACCTGGCAAGCGGAACGACAGTTATGCACGAGGGTTTCGTTAATTTCAATGCTGGAACACTTGGCAAATCAATGGTTGAAGGTCGAATTAGCGCCGGTGTTGTTGTTGGAGATGGAAGTGATATCGGTGGTGGCGCTTCAATCATGGGAACTCTAAGTGGTGGCGGCAAGCAAGTTATTTCAATTGGTGAACGCTGCCTACTTGGGGCAAATGCTGGGCTTGGAATTTCACTTGGAGATGATTGCGTAGTTGAATCTGGAACTTATATAACTTCTGGTTCAAAGATAACTTTGCCCGATGGCGCAGTTGTTAAAGCTAGTGAACTTTCTGGCGCAAATAATTTGCTCTTCCGTAGAAACTCCACGAGCGGCGCACTCGAAGCATTACCAAAAACTGGTAGCTGGGGTGGCTTGAATTCAGTACTTCATGCTAATTAATTTAATAAATCAAACCAAGATGATGGCAATTTAACTGCCGTCTTAAATGTCGCCACTGGAAGTGTTTTTGCTAATCCGGCTGAAGAGAAACCAGTAATTGTTAAGACGCTATTTGTTACGCTTCTAGATGTAATCTCATATCGCTCAATATCAGGCAGACCAAAAGCTTTTGCCATTACTTTCTGCGAAACCTTCTTGGTCCAACTTGCATAGTTCTTATTAATTGCTGGGTCAATACTCCAAGGATCTGGCACATTTACCAAGTGCGGAATATCTGTGCCCCAAACATCAATTGCTCGCTGTGTCATGCCACCACTTGATGACGAGAAAAAAACACTTATTGGGGCGCCATCAATTGTTATCGCAAGTCCAGTTTCAGTATCTACCGCAGTTGCATCGACCGCGGCTTTCCAAAGTTGACCGTAACGTGGTTCACCTTCTTTTGAATATCCAACAAAGGCTTGATCATATTTCGAGTTATAAACATGGCAGTCACATGCCTTTTTCAAATTATTCATGCGCATCAAGGCATATGTTCTTGAAGCTATTACTTGGCTTTCAAGTGCCGCACTTGGCCAGGAAGATGGAACTTCAGCAATTCCATATAGATACTCATCATGCAATCGCAGTAAATTAGTGGCTTCGATTCGATAACCAATTCCAGCGGCTTTGACTGAACGCAATTGGATATAGCCGTGATTCAACTTTATTAGTGTTTTTCCATAGGACAGTGTTAATACTGAATTAGGATCGCTCCACTTAATTATTAAAGTCTTTGCACTTCCACTTGGCCCGGTAATTAACTTGCCGGCGATAGCAAAATTTAGCGAGGCTCCCGGTGAAAGAGTTGTAGCTACCGCTGTTTCGTTGGTAATCGTCGCAAAATCTGTAGCCGGAAGCGTGATGCTTAGCGCTGTGACTTGATGGGCGACATTCACACTTATAACTGCTGAATCAACTACTGGAGTTACCTGCGCATCAGGGAAATAATAATTAAGAATTTCGGTTGCTGACTTACCTTCGAGAGCTTGGCCTTTGGCGCCATATTGACTTAGACCAACGCCATGTCCATATCCCGAACCAACAAAAGTAAATGACTTAGGTACTTCAGCATAAGCACTTGACGTTAGTGAAAGCGCTATAACTAGGAGGCCTACTAAAATCTTTTTCATTCTTCTTCAGCCATAAGTCCTTTTGGCGATGAGAGATATCCGGCACCCCAAACCATATGCATTGTAAATAGAACCACCGGCAAAATTAACTTTTGACTAAGACCCGTACCAATCCAAAGTGATCCAAGAAGTATTGAACCCAGATATATTGCAAGTGGTGCAAGAAATAATGGTGAGTAAGTAATTCCAAGAATAAAAGAGAGTGCATTAATAGTTAAAGCTGTTGGTGGCGCTAAATATCTAAAGTTCACACTACCTTTATGGTTTCTAGAGACCGCTCGACGCCAAGTTCCATATTGGAAATACTGTTTTGCAAGCGCCTTCAGTGTTGAACGTGGCCGATATGTAACAACTAGTGATGGATCAAACCAAATAGTTCCACCATTCTTCCGAAGTCGAAAATTTAACTCCCAATCTTGAGCCCGTGTAAATCGCTCGTCATATCCGCCAACCGCTTGCAGCGCTGACTTCAAGAAAGTACCAAGATAAACGGTATCTGCTGGACCAGCGCTTCCACCTACGTGAAATCGTGATGAACCCACACCAAGTGGCGAGCGCATTGCAGTTGCTACTGCTCTTTCAAATTTAGTTTTACCAACTGCTGCCATAACTCCGCCAACATTTACCGCACCAGTTTTTTCTAGCAAAGTTATTGCATCAGTTAAATAAGTTGGAGCAATTTGTGCATGCCCATCAATCCGACAAATTACGGGAAATTTTGATTTAGCTATCGCCGCATTTAAACCATTTGCAGTTCGACCAGTTGGATTTTCAACTAAGACAACGCGCGCATCTTTGGCAGCAAGTTTTGCCGCTATTTCATTTGTACGATCAGTTGAAGGGCCGAGCGCGAGGATTACTTCAAATTCGCCGCCATATTTCTGGGCCAAGATTGCGTTAATGCTTTCATCCAGGTGGCGCTCCTCGTTGAGGATGGGCAGAACGACTGAAATCCCCGTTAATCCGCCAGAAACCTGATTCATATCTCCAACGGTAGCGTTACCTCGCACTAGTATCGGGCAAATGAAGCTTAGAGTTTCCGTAATTGGTACTGGATATCTTGGTGCCACCCATGCGGCATGTATGTCTTCTATGGGATTTGAAGTAATTGGCGTTGATATTGATCCCAACAAGATTGAACTTCTATCTCAAGGAAAAGTTCCGTTCTACGAGCCAGGTTTGGAAGAACTACTCCAGCAGGAAATTGCCTCTGGACGTCTGACATTTAGCACCGATTTTCAGGCAATAAAAGATTGCGATGTGCACTTCATCTGCGTTGGTACACCACAAAGTACGAATTCTTTAGCTGCCGATATGAAATATGTTGATGCTGCACTTGAGTCGATTGCTCCGATATGTAAGCCAGGCTCTCTAGTTGTTGGAAAATCTACAGTTCCAGTTGGTACTGCAGCCAGATTGCGCAGCAAACTATTAGAGATAAATTCAGAGGTTGACCTTGCATGGAATCCAGAGTTTCTGCGTGAGGGCTTTGCGGTTGAAGATACATTGCATCCAAATCGTTTGGTTGTTGGAGTTACTAGTGATGCCGCAGAAACTAAATTAAAAGAGATTTATCAGAAAAATCTGGCAGAAAATACTCCTTGGGTTCGTGCAGATCTACCAACTTCAGAATTAGTTAAGGTGGCAGCAAACTCATTTCTTGCGACTAAAATTTCATTCATCAATGCCATGGCTGAAGTTTGCGAAGCTGCCGGTGGCGATGTAACTGTTCTTGCAAAAGCAATTGGATACGACCCAAGAATTGGAAGTAGATTCCTTCAAGCTGGAATTGGCTTTGGTGGTGGCTGCTTACCTAAGGACATCAGAGCGTTCATGGCTCGTGCTGGCGAACTAGGTGCGGATCAAGCCCTGGAATTCTTACGTGAAATAGATTCAATTAATTTGCGTGCTCGCCAACGAGTAATTGAACTAGTTCGAAAAGATTTATCAGATAATTTAACTGGCAAGAAAGTTACTGTTTTAGGTGCGGCGTTCAAGCCAGATAGTGATGATGTACGCGACTCCCCTGCATTGGATATCGCTGTCCAAATTGCCGCAGCTGGCGCACTTGTAACAATTCATGATCCAAAAGCGATCGAACCTGCGAAGAAGCGCTTCCCAGCTCTAGGTTTCGAAGAAAGCGTTGAAAGTGCGCTTAAAGGTGCCGAGTTAGTTCTGCATTTAACCGAATGGAAGCAATATCGCGAACTTGATCCCGTAAAAGTTAAATCGTTAGTTTCATCTCCAATAATTATTGATGGCCGAAATGCCCTAGATCGTGAAGCATGGGTTGCCGCAGGCTGGAAATTTAGAGCATTGGGGCGGGCGAATTAATCAAGATGAGTTAATCGACATTGTTCTTGGTTTGAAAACTTGGGCAATTGTTGGACTTGGAAATAATCCAGAGCGCGCAGCTTTTGGAGTTTCAAAACTTCTGCAAGATAAGGGACATCGGATTATTCCGGTATATCCGCGCGCTGAAATTGTGCATGGTGAAATTGGATATAAAACTCTCTCCGAAATTCCAGAACCGGTAGATGTCGTTGACTGTTTTGTGAATTCAAATTTAGTAGGAAAAGTGGTTGATGAAGCGATTTCAATTGGCGCCAAAGCGGTCTGGTTGCAATTAGATGTAATTGATCAAGCTGCGATTGAGAGAGCTAAAAAAGCTGGGCTTTATACCGTTATGAATCGCTGCCCTGCTATTGAATATCGAAAGCGAAGTTAAATTCAAAACTATTCTTTGATTGCAAAAGACCAGATACCCAGCAAAACTACGACGAAAGCAGTTGCAAAGCAGAGCGCAGCGTATGAGAAGAGCCCAATTATTACGCCACCAATTGCGGCGCCTCCAGCTCCCATCAAGTTCATAACTAAATCACTTGCGCCTTGAGTAGAAGGCCTCATTTCAATGCTTACAGTTTCTGATAGCAGAGTTGAACCTGCAATTAAAGTAAATGACCAACCGAGGCCAAGCAGGAAAAGCCCAATCCCAAGAGTGAATGAATCATGGTGGTTGGCTAATCCAGAAATTAACGCAGATGCAATAAGAATGGCGACGCCTATTTGAATAGTTTTGACTCTACCAATTTTGTCGCTCAGAGCCCCAACTATTGGGGAGAATGCATACATACCAAGAACGTGCACACTAATTACAAAACCAATAATTCTTAGCGTGACATCAAAATGCGCCATATGAACTGGAGTCATTACCATGATAGAAACCATCGCTAAATGTCCGATTGCTACAGCAGCAATTGCGAAAAGAGCCTTTGGGTACTCCCTGATGTGCGCTAGCGCAGCACGTACAGTCTCGTGCTTATTCTTGGATTTGCCATCAGCGCCAGTGTTTGCAGTTAAATAAGGATCGGGCTTTAAGAATAATTGAATAACAATTACCGCAAGAAGTAGCGTTGAAGCAGCTATGAAATAAGGCCCTACCAATTTAGGTAGGCCGAAAAATTCAGCAAATTTTCCAGATGGTTCCATCAAATTTGGGCCAGTTACAGCGCCTATCGTGGATCCCCAAACTACAAAAGATAAATTCTTTGATCTATTTTCCGGAGTAGCTAAATCAATTGCTGCGAACCTGGCTTGATATCCAGAAGCTGATGCCGCACCAACCATAAAGGCACCAAGCAACATAAAAAATAGAATTTTGTGAGAGCCGCCGAAAATAGCCAACACTGCGCCTATTACTCCTGCGCTATATCCAAAAGTTAGTGCGCGTCTTCGTCCACCATTTTGAGTAAGGCGAGCAAGCGGTAGCGCCATGACTGCAGCGCCAAGAACTGATGTTGTTTGCGCAAGCCCAGATAAACCCTCTGATTTAGTAATTGATGAAACAAGCAAAGAACCCGCAGCAACCGTGCCTGCAACTCCAACGCCATTTAATACTTGGGCGATTCCTAGGACACGAACTATCTTTTTTTGTATTTGCTCTGTTTCAGAAGAATTCATTAGAGATTTCTAGAAGCCTGTTTTTTGATTGCGCTTAGTTGTTAAGTTCGCGCCTTTTTCTTTTGCATCGACATTAATCTTTGCTAATTCTGCACTTACTTTATTTGAAATATTCTCATCACTAACGCCGAGAATTCGTGCTGCTAGTAGCCCAGCGTTTTTTGCATTACCAACTCCCACTGTTGCTACTGGAATTCCTGCTGGCATCTGAACTATTGAGAGCAATGAATCCATGCCATCTAAATTCTTAAGTGGAACTGGAACACCGATTACTGGAAGTGAGGTAAGTGAAGCGACCATTCCTGGTAGATGAGCAGCCCCGCCCGCACCAGCAATTATTACTTTATAACCCTTAGTTTTTGCGCTCTGTGCAAACTCAACCATTTCAAGTGGCATGCGATGTGCTGAAACGACATCTGCAGAATAAGTAATTCCAAGTGCATCTAATACTTTGGCGGCATCTTCCATTACTGGCCAATCTGAATCAGACCCCATGATTATCGCTACATCACTCATCAATTACTCCATTCATGTAGTCGAGGGCATGGGCAATTTCTTGTTGTAATTGTAGAAGGTTTTTACCGCAAATTGTTACGTGGCCAATTTTACGGCCAGGCTTAACTTCTTTGCCATATTGGTGAAATTTAAGCCCAGGTGTTCTGGCCATTAAGTGCAGATAAGGACGATACATATCAGTCTTATCTCCGCCTAATACATTTCCCATAACTACAAAATCATCGCGCATTGCAGTGTTGCCGAGTGGCAAGTCAAGGATTGCTCGCAAGTGTTGCTCGAATTGGCTGGTTTGTGATCCTTCAATACTCCAGTGTCCAGAATTATGTGGACGGAGTGCAAGTTCATTTATATAGAAATTTTCGCCAACGATAAACATTTCAACTGCCATAACTCCAACTAGCGCAATGCCAGAAGCAATTTGTAGCGCGGCTGCTTGAACTTTTTCTGCTAATTCATTTGATATATCTGGAACTGGAGTGACAGTTGATGTACATATGCCATTGCTCTGAATTGTAAGTGTTGCTGGCCAAGTGGCCGCTTGGTTATGTGGCGATCTTGCAACCATGACCGATATTTCGTAATCAAAATCTAACTTCTCTTCAAGTAGAAGGGCTCCGGTTTTCTTGTGCAATTCATTTAGTTCGGCTTCGCTAGATATTACAAAGACACCACGACCGTCATATCCTCCGGCTGGCAGCTTTGCAATTAATGGAAAAGTTATTTCACTTCTGCCACCATCGAATTTTTGCCACTTTGGATTAGGTAAATCCAGCTCACCGATTTTTCTTCGCATTTCCAACTTGTCTTGGGAATATGTAAAAGATTCTGATTTTGGATAAACCTTTATGCCCGCCGCTTCGATGGCCTTGATGACGCTCTGCGGAACTAGTTCATGCTCGAAAGTTAGAACATCGCACTCTTTGGCAAATTCCAAAACCTGATTAACATTTGTGTAATCACCCAAGACGAAATTAGAAACTTGCGCCGCAGAATCGTTTGGTATGGCGGCAAAGACTTTGAAATCTATTCCGAGATCATTCGCTGGAACTGCCATCATTCGGGCAAGTTGGCCGGCGCCAATTACGCCGACTTTTGGAAAGCTCACTAGGAAAGTTTAGTCTCCAAGTGAATGACATCTCCAACCGTGATCACTTTTCCATCATCCAAGAGGAGCGCGCCTGTTGCATCAATGTCTTCTGCCGTAGCCTCATGTGAATTTCCGCCTGGTAGCAAAACGCGAATGCTCTTTCCTAGGGTCGCGCTGAGATTGCGGTAGTCGCAAGTCAAATCATCGCCCGCTTCCCAGGCCAATAACGCAGGAGCCAATTCGTTGAGGATCGCGGCAAGCAATTCATTTCTATCAATTAACTCATCGAACTCTAGGTAAATGGAAGTGGCGGTATTCACTGGTAAATCTGCTTTGGTGGTAGAAACATTTATTCCGATACCAAGAATTACGCCATTACCTTTTCGTTCCGCCAAAATACCTGCAACCTTGTGGTCATTAATTAATATGTCATTGGGCCATTTACATTTAAAGTTATTTGAAGAAGTTACTTCATTTAAAACTTTTGCAACCGTAGAACCGGTAAGTAAAGTTAAATAGCCAAAATTAGCTGCCAATACTTTTGGTTCTAAGTAAAGCGAGAAAAGTAGTGCTGAAGATTTTGCTGCAACAAAAGATCGATCAAGGCGACCTTTACCTGCACTTTGATACTCAGCAGTAATTACATCTCCTGGTTTTGTATTACTGGTGCGTAAATAATTTTGTGTTGAATCAATCTCATCTACGACGGATACTCGCCAGTAGCCGTGAGCCAGCGCGCTTGTAATTGCATTCGCACTCAATAATTCTGGCTTCATGAAAGACTCATTTCATTTCTAATACTAATTGTTTGTAGGAATAATCTGCTGGAACTAGTAACCTACGACCGTGACTGATGATATTCGCACAACAGCCGGAAAGATTGCCGATCTCCGTAGACGTCGTTTGCAAGCTGAAACGAATGGCACGCCAGAGGCGATCGAGAAGCGTCATGGCCAAGGAAAGTTAACTGCGCGCGAGCGAATTGCTCGACTTGTAGATCCTGGTTCATTTGTCGAGATGGATGCATTCTCTCGTCACCGTTCAAGTAATTTTGGAATGGATAAGAACCGTATTTATGGCGATGGTGTTGTAACCGGACACGCAACTGTTGATGGTCGACCAATTGCAATTTACTCACAAGATTTCCTAACTTTTGGCGGCAGTCTCGGCGAAGTTGTCGGTGAAAAGATTGTAAAAGTTATGGAGTTTGCACTGAAAAGTGGAATTCCAATCGTTGGAATTAATGACTCCGGTGGCGCACGTATTCAGGAAGGTGTCGCATCCCTTAGCCAATATGGCGAAATCTTCAAGCGAAATGTTCGGGCTTCGGGAGTAATTCCACAGATTTCACTAATCATGGGACCTACCGCGGGTGGCGCGGTTTACTCCCCTGCGATTACTGACTTTGTAATTATGGTTAATGAAACTTCACAGATGTTTATTACTGGTCCAGATGTAATCAAGACTGTTACTGGTGAAGAAGTTGGAATGGAAGAACTTGGTGGAGCGCGCACTCACAACACCAAGACTGGAAATTCACATTACTTGGCAGATAGCGAAGATGATGCCATTGACTACGTAAAGGCCCTTCTCTCCTATTTACCTAGTAACAATATGGATGAATCGCCAGTTCTCGCAGCGACTGAGAGCAGTGATGTTGCACCTTCAGATCGCGCACTAGATTCGCTGATTCCAGATAATCCAAATAAGCCATACGACATGAAGGTTCTTGTCGAAGCAATCTTGGATGAAGCTGACTTTCTAGAAGTTCATACGCTTTATGCACCAAATATTCTTGTTGGTTTCGGGCGTATCGAAGGCCATTCAGTCGGAATTATCGCTAATCAACCACAAGCACTTGCCGGAACCTTAGATATTGCAGCAAGCGAGAAAGCCGCACGTTTTGTGCGTACCTGTGATGCCTTTGGTATTCCAGTTATAACTCTTGTGGATGTTCCAGGTTTCTTGCCAGGAACCGAACAAGAGTGGAATGGCATCATTCGTCGCGGCGCTAAATTGCTTTATGCCTATGGTGAGGCAACGGTTCCACTAATTACCGTAATTACTCGTAAGGCTTATGGCGGTGCTTACATCGTTATGGGTTCAAAACATTTAGGTGCAGATGTAAACCTGGCATGGCCAACTGCGCAGATTGCAGTAATGGGAGCACAAGGTGCCGTAAATATTCTGCATCGTAAAGAGATTGCCGAAGCCAAGGATGTAGATAAGACTCGAAAAGAGTTAATTGATAATTATGAAGAGACGTTATTGAATCCTTATATCGCAGCTGATCGTGGCTTTATTGATGCAGTTATTGAACCTCAAGAAACTCGTCATCAAATAGTTAAGGCGCTAAACGCTCTTCGCAACAAGCGAGTTGCACTTCCACCTCGTAAGCACGGAAATATTCCACTTTAATGAATACTAAATTCACGATCCTAAATGGAACTCCTACAGCGAGCGAGCTAGCTGCTTTAGAGAAGGCGCTTCCGACACCTGTTGTTAAGAAGGTTGAAACTGCAAGTCTTTGGCGTAAATCTCAAATTCGCCAGCCACTTCCACGTAAGTGGGGTCAGAGCTTCTAATGTCAGATTCACGAAATGTTGTTCTAGCTTCAGCATCACCTTCTAGAAAACGTCTACTTGAAACAAGTGGAATTAGCGCTGAGATAATTGTTAGTGGCGTAGATGAAGAGGATCCGAAGCTAACTTCATTAGCTCCTAAAGAGATGGTAATTGCCCTGGCAATTCTTAAAGCTCATACAGTTGCAAAAATGGTTGGAAATCAACATTTAGTTATCGGCTGTGACTCCACATTTGAATTTAATGGAAAATCATTTGGCAAACCACTAACTCCAGAACTAGCTATTGCTAGATGTAAAGAGCTGCGTGGAAACTTTGGATATTTACATACCGGGCATTGCATAATCGATACCAAAGCGGGCATTGAGATCAGCGATATTTCAACATCTAAGGTCTTCTTTGCAGATATGACTGATGGCGAAATCGCAGATTATGTCGCTTCAGGTGAACCACTAAATGTTGCGGGTGGATTTACTTTGGATGGACTTAGCGCACCATTCATCTCTCGAATCGAAGGCGATCCATCCGGAATTATCGGACTCTCACTTCCACTTCTTCGAAAGGCAGTTAATTCACTCGGCCTAACTTGGAGTTCAATTTCAAAGGCAGTGGTGAACGCATGAAGGCGGTTCTGATTGCTAATCGTGGCGAAATTGCAGTACGTGTTGCACGTGCGGCCCGTGACCATGGAATTAAATCAATCGCGATTTATTCTGATGAAGATCGAACTTCCCTTCACGTGGCAACTGCCGATGAGGCCTATGCGCTTCATGGACTATCTGCTGCTGAAACTTATTTAGATCAGAACAAAATTATTGAAATAGCTAAGAAGTCTGGGGCTGATGCAGTACATCCCGGATATGGATTTCTATCCGAGAATGCTGAGTTTGCAGATCGTGTTATTGCTGCTGGCCTAATCTGGATTGGACCTCCACCAAGTGCTATTAGATTGCTTGGAGATAAAGTTTCTGCCCGAAAGATTGCTGCTCAAGTAGGAGCACCACTCGTTGCAGGAACGATTGATCCAGTTGATACGCCAGAAGAGATTGTCGCATTCGCTAAAGAACATGGGCTTCCTGTTGCAATTAAAGCTGCCCACGGTGGTGGCGGTCGTGGACTTAAAGTTGCCCGCACGATTGAAGAAATTCCAGAACTTTTTGCATCTGCAGTTCGAGAAGCCA
Organism: Actinomycetota bacterium; assembly: GCA_009701525.1. Lineage (GTDB taxonomy): Bacteria > Actinomycetota > Actinomycetes > Nanopelagicales > Nanopelagicaceae > AAA044-D11. The sequence goes on along the minus strand of WLJZ01000006.1, from coordinate 907 downwards.
TAACAGGTTTTGGTCGCGGTGAATGCTTCGTTGAACGTTATTTGGATAAGCCTCGACATGTAGAAACTCAAGTATTAATTGACGCTAAAGGAAATGCGATTGTTGTAAGCACTCGTGATTGTTCGCTACAACGTCGCCACCAAAAATTAGTAGAAGAGGCTCCTGCCCCATTCTTAAGTCAAGCCCAAATTGATCAGTTATATACATCCAGCAAAGCAATCATGAAAGAAGCTGGTTATATTGGCGCTGGAACTTGCGAATTCTTAATTGGTTCTGATGGAACAATTTCATTTCTAGAAGTAAATACCAGACTTCAAGTTGAGCACCCAGTAAGTGAAGAAGTAACTGGGCTCGATCTTGTTCGCGAACAATTTAGAATTGCAGATGGCCAGAGTATCAACCCGGTCGATCCAATAATTCGAGGACACAGTATTGAATTTAGAATTAACGGTGAAGATCCAGGCAAGGGATTCCTTCCATCACTTGGAACTATTACGAAGTGGGAAGTGCCATCAGGTCCTGGTGTACGAATTGATGCTGGCTTTGATCATGGTCACACAATTGGCTCACACTTCGATTCACTACTTGCAAAGTTAATTGTTACCGCCGCTACTCGCGAAGAGGCAATTGAACGAGCGCGCCGAGCCCTTCGAGAATTTGATATTGGTGGACTAGCAACTGCTCTGCCTTTCCACCGCGCAATTGTTGAAGATCCAAACTTCACCAAAGAATTCAAGGTTTACACCAGCTACATCGAAAATGAATTCAAGAATGAAATCCCGGCATTTTCATTTAAACAAGGCACCGCGGATTCCAAGGCGGCATCCCAGAAAATTATTGCTGAAGTAGATGGACATAGATTTGAAGTACTTCTTCATACGCCTGAACCAATCCAGAAGCGCCACCG
>WLJZ01000059.1 GCA_009701525.1 Actinomycetota bacterium | reverse complement strand
GGATTACTGCCTTAACTTCAACTCTTGGTCTTGGCAGTGAAGATTCAATTGCGGCAACAAGAGTTTCAATACCGAATCCAGTACGGGCAGAGAAGGCGAAACTATTAGCCTCTTCGCGCAGTAATTGCATAAGCATCTCTGGTGGTGCGATATCTGCCTTATTGATTGCAATGATTTCTGGGATATCACCGCCGCCAATCTCTCTAATTACTTCTCGAACAGCTCGTAATTGTTCTTGTGGATCTGGGTGCGAACCATCGACAACATGGACGATTAGATCTGCGCCAGAAACTTCTTCTAGGGTTGATTTAAAAGCTTCGATTAATTGGTGTGGCAGATGTCGAACGAATCCCACTGTGTCAGAGAGGGTGTAGATCCGCCCATCGGATGAGGTCGATTTGCGAACAGTTGGATCAAGAGTTGCAAAGAGCGCATTCTCAACTAATACACCGGCATTTGTTAAACGATTCATAAGTGAAGATTTTCCGGCATTTGTATAACCAGCAATAGCTACAGATGGGATGTTATTTCTGCGGCGTTCTTGTCTCTTAGTATCGCGCGCAGTTTTCATCTCCTTTATCTCTCGACGTAGTTTTGCCATCTTGTCATTAATTCGCCGTCTATCTGTTTCAATCTTTGTCTCACCGGGACCACGCCCACCGATACCACTTGCACCACCGGACTGTCTTGAAAGTGAATCACCCCAACCGCGAAGTCTTGGAAGAAGATAGGTCATCTGCGCTAGTTCTACTTGGGCTTTACCTTCGCGACTCTTTGCGTGCTGCGCAAAAATATCTAAAATCAGTGCGGTTCGATCAACAACTTTAACTTTAACTTTGCTCTCAAGATTTCGAAGTTGAGCTGGCGAAAGTTCACCATCGCAGACCACGGTATCGGCGCCAGTATTTACAACTGCTTCTCGCAACTCCGTCACTTTTCCCGAGCCTATGTAAGTAGCAGGATCGGCCTTATCGCGACGCTGGATCAAGCCATCTAGAACTTCTGAACCTGCAGTTTCAGCTAGAGCAGCTAACTCTTTCAAAGAATTTTCAGCATCTTGCGCGCTGCCCTCGGTCCAAACACCAACCAATACAACTTTCTCTAAGCGAAGTTGGCGATATTCCGCATCAGAAATATCTTCAAGTTCGGTTGAGAGTCCAGCTACTCTTCGAAGTGCTTGCCGATCTTGTAAATCAGCTTGATTGCTCTCCCAATCTTCTTTCTTATTCTCAGCAGCATCGAATTCGGCCGCCACTCTGGCGGACTCCGCCAACAGGTCATCAATATTTAACTTCTCATTACTCACAAATATTTACTCAAATCATGATCTTCAATTAAAACTGCTGGTCCCGTAAGGATTGCATTGTTGTGTGCATCAATCTCGACGCTTAAGCGACCTCCTGGTGGATTAATTATCCAACTTGCTGGCAATCGGCCACGCTTCTTAAGTGTTGCAGCAAGTGCAACGGCGCAGGTACCGGTTCCACAAGATTTAGTCTCGCCAACTCCTCGTTCATGAACTCGCATTTTGAGTTCGCCATTTTCAAGAAATTCCACAAATTCCACATTAACGCCATCTGGATATTCCGAGGCTGGTTCAACAATTGGTGGCTCTAACAAATCTCCGACTTGTGACATGCTTTCAACGAAGACAACCGCATGTGGATTTCCCATATCAATGTTGTATCCAGTCCAGGTGTGACCATTTGTTGTTGCGCTTACGCCACCAAAAACTTCCTGAATCTGTCCCATGTTTACCGTTATGTCGCCCTCATCTGGAGCGGATAAGAATTTCATTCCATCTCGAGTATTGATCGGAAAGATTCCGGGTTTTTGATGACCCTTCTCCATTAAATACTTAGCCATTACGCGGATTCCATTGCCGCACATTTCTGCGATTGAACCATCGCTATTTCGATAATCCATAAACCATTTATCGTTTGTTTTTCCGATCCGGATAAAACCATCTGCGCCAATTCCGGTTTTTCTATTGCAGATTGCTCGAACTTGATCAGCAGTAATTTCTACTTTATTTTCTGGGTCGAAAATTAGAACGAAGTCGTTCTCGGTTCCATGTCCGTAGCTCCCAATCATGATTTGAGAATAGCCTGTAGAACCAAGTCCATGCGCTCTGAAAGATTTGATTTCGCGCTAAGCCAGGTGATTCGAAGATCTTTGCTGAACCAGGTCTCTTGCCGCCTGGCATATTGCCGGGTAGCTCTCGCCGTATCTTCGCGAGCAAATGCATCCTCAATTTCGCCATGCTTCATCCGAACAATTTGGGCATAACCGATTGCGGCTTGAGCTGTCCGGCCCTCGAGCAAGCCAATATTAATTAGCGACTCAACTTCATCAACGAAACCTAAATCCCACATCCTTGTAACTCGATTATCAATTCTGACATCGAGGCTCTCGCGATCCATTGCCAACCCAAATTGCATTGCTTCTGGGTATTTCGAAGAATCAACACGTGGCAGAACTGCCGTGAATGGTTTTCCGGTTATTTCAATTACTTCAAGGGCGCGCACAACCCGACGTACATTCTCTTTTGGTATCGCTAACCCTGCTGCCGGATCAAGTTTCGAAAGTCGCTCGTGCATTGCATTGCCACCGATCTTTTCGGCCTCTAAATTTAATTTCATCCGTACTTCTGGGTCGGTATCTGGAAAATTCAAGTCATCGAGAATCGCTTTTATATAAAGACCGGTACCACCCACAACTACAACGCTCTTGCCTTGGTTTTGCAGTTCGTCAATCTTGGCCCGAGCTACTTCTTGATACCAAGAAACACTCACATCATCTTTTACATCTACAACATCCAGAAGATGGTGAGGAATTCCACTCTGCTCCTCCAAAGTTAATTTCGCAGTTCCGATATCCATGCCCTTATAAAGTTGCATCGAATCAGCACTTATAATTTCAGCCTGCAATTCTTTAGCAACCACAACCGCTAATTCACTTTTTCCAGTAGCCGTCGCCCCGGCAATAATAATTAATTTGCTCATTACTTAAGAGCGCGCCTTTAGTTGTGAAAGTGTTGGCATTCCAACCATGATTGCACTTGCGCTACTTTCCTTGCTCCTGGCTTCTGTTGCATCTCCCCCGCGGGTCTTGCGAATTGAAATTGGTGCCTCTTCTGCAAGAATAAAGTTTGGCGAAGCTTTAGTAATTTTCGACGTCACTGCATCACCAGGCCTTGGCAAATTACTCTCTTCAACTGCAAAGTGGACGAGCCTAAAATCTTTAGTTCGGCCAGTCATGCGGGCCTTACCATCATCACGACGACCTTCGTAATCTGCAACTAATATTTCTTGAGTTGTTCCAACGACTTCCTGATTCACAATTTGCGACATTTCTTGCTGCAAAATATGTAGGGCGTCATAGCGCTCTTTCATAACCGAATCGCTTATCTGATCTGGCATCGTTGCAGCCGGGGTTACTGGGCGCTTGGAATATTGGAAGGTGTATGCCGCTAAGAATTTTGCTTCCTTAACTAAATTCATAGTTGCTTCGAAGTCGCTATCGGTTTCGCCCGGGAAGCCAACAATTATGTCGGTTGTAATTGTTGAGTTTGGAATTGCCTTGCGAACTTTTTCGATGATTCCTAGATATCGATCACTGCGATAGGAGCGGCGCATTGCTTGGAGAATTCGATCCGAACCTGATTGAAGTGGCATATGTAGGTGTGGCATCACATTTGGAACCTGCGCCATCGCGGCAATTACATCATCAGTGAAATCTCTGGGATGTGGTGACATAAATCGAACTCGCTCTAAGCCAGGAATCTCGCCACATTTACGCAATAGTTTTGCGAAGGCGCCACGGTCTCCAAAATCCACACCGTAGGCATTAACGTTCTGACCAAGCAAGGTAACTTCAACTACGCCCTGGTCTACAACAGCTTTAACTTCATCCAAGATGTCGGCTTCGGTGCGATCTTTTTCGATTCCACGTAGCGTGGGCACAATACAAAATGTGCAGGTGTTGTTACATCCAACCGATACCGAAACCCAAGCGCTAAATGCAGAGTGTCGCCTAGCTGGAAGTGTTGATGGAAAATGTTCGAGGGATTCTTTGATTTCAACTTGTGACTCTTCTTCAATTCGAGCGCGCTCTAGAAGCGTTGGCAGCGAGCCAATGTTATGGGTACCAAAAACTACATCTACATAAGGTGCCCGTTTGATAATTGATTCTTGATCTTTCTGGGCCATGCATCCGCCAACAGCAATCTGAAAATTAGGGTCGCTCTTCTTTCTCGGTGCTAGAAACGAGAGATTTCCGTAGAGTTTGTTATCCGCATTTTCGCGAACTGCGCAGGTGTTAAAAACAATTAAATCCGGATCGCTACCTTCAAGTGCTTGCACATATCCAGCATCAAGCAATAAACCTGAGATGCGTTCGGTGTCATGTGCATTCATCTGACAGCCATAGGTCTCAACCACAAATGATCGAGCTTTTAATTGGCTATCCATAAGAGCCAATCTTAGTTAAGAGTTGTTGCTTCCCAACAATTCCCGCATGATGCGGCCAGATATCGAATGGCTAAATCCCTTTCGAGAAAGCAGGCCATGGACTCTGCGGTAAATAACATCGTGATCGAGATGTGAGCAGGAGCGGAATTTACGTTCGGCCAAGGTGAAGGCCATTTTGTACTCATCCTCATCATCAATATTCTCGATGGTCTCATCAATGATGTCTTGAGATACGCCTTTAAACTTTAGCTCTTGGGCAATTGATCGCTTAGATAATTTCTTCTGACGTTGGCGAGATTCGCTCCAAATTTGTGCAAATTCAAGATCATTTAAGAGCCCCTGAAGTTCGAGCTCATCTAGAACCGCGGCTGCAATCTCATCTTCTACGCCACGTTTCTTTAAGTGGGCATGTAGCTCAGCCCTACTCTTTGCACGTGGCGCCAAGGCGTAGTGCGCCGTGGTTAGTGCGAAAGAGTAGGGATCAGCTTCAATCTCTTTACTGTTGCTCAATTTATTAGAACTCAACCTCAGCGGTTGCTTCGTCAATTGCAGCTACAAGTTCGGCATCTACAACAACTGGAACATAATGTTCGCGAATCTTTGTTTCGATGTCATTAGCTAGATCTGGATTATCAATCAAGAATGCACGAGCATTCTCTTTACCTTGACCAAGTTGATCAGATTCGTAGGTATACCAAGCTCCGGCCTTCTTAACTACGCCAATTTCAACACCAAGGTCGATAAGTGAACCTTCGCGCGAGATTCCAACACCGTAGATGATGTCGAACTCTGCTTGTTTGAATGGTGGCGCCATCTTGTTCTTTACAACCTTTACGCGAGTACGGTTTCCTACCGCATCGTTACCATCTTTAAGGGTTTCGATTCGACGGATATCAAGACGGATTGAAGCGTAGAACTTAAGTGCTTTTCCACCTGTTGTTGTCTCTGGAGTTCCAAAGAAAACACCAATCTTGTCGCGGAGTTGGTTAATGAAAATTGCTGTTGTGTTTGATTGATGAAGTGCGCCAGTAATTTTACGAAGTGCTTGTGACATCAAACGTGCCTGCAAGCCCATATGTGAATCGCCCATCTCGCCTTCAATTTCTGCGCGAGGTGTAAGAGCTGCAACTGAGTCAACAACGATGACATCGATTGCGCCAGAGCGAACCAACATATCCATAATCTCAAGTGCTTGCTCACCAGTATCTGGTTGTGAAACTAGAAGTGCATCAATATCAACACCTAATTTGCGGGCATACTCTGGATCTAGTGCGTGCTCTGCATCGATAAATGCTGCGATACCGCCAGCTTTCTGCGCATTTGCAATTGCATGAAGTGCAACCGTTGTCTTACCTGAAGATTCTGGTCCGTAAATTTCTACGATACGT
>WLJZ01000058.1 GCA_009701525.1 Actinomycetota bacterium | reverse complement strand
ATTTTCTTGCAGATTCTTAACTTCAGAAATAGTCAATTGGGTTCCCTTAAATAGTTTGCAGGTTTTGTTTCGAGTGAAACCCGGGAATTTGAGTTAACTCCCGGGTTTCGATTTTCGGTTTTTTTAGCGAGTTCCCTTTTCGGCGAATGGCAATATCTTGTCGATGTTGCTCTTATCAACCATAGAAGGACCAGTTAGAACAGCCTTTCCGCCACCAAGATCATTTCCATTGGTGATGTAAAGGTAAAGCGATGTAACTGCCATATAACCCTGGGCATATGGTTGTGCATCAACTGCGATTGCAATCGTTCCGGCTTTAATTGCCTTGGCGGCATCGAGGTTTAGATCGAATGTACCAATCTGAGCCTTACTTCCTGCAGCAGCAATTGATTTTGCAGCAACAAGCGCAACTGGTGCACCCATTGTTACAACCCAGTCGATTGACTTATCTTGTTGCAATTTAGCTGTCATAGAAGCGTTCATAGAAGCATCATCTGTTCCATTTACTTGCATGTTAGTTGACTTAACGCCTTCGCCAACGCCCTTGCAGCGAGCTTCGAGTGCGACTGAACCTTCTTGGTGAATTACGCAAAGGACGTGCTTTCCGCCAGCTTTAGCAATTGACTTACCAAGTGCTTGGCCTGCAACGTATTCGTCAGAGCCGAAGTATTGACCGACTCCCATGCGAATAAAGTCATCGATTCCGGAGTCAAACATTGATACTGGAATTCCAGCAGTCTTGGCAGCTTTAACGACGCCAATCAATGCGTCTGGGCCTGCAGCTGTCATCGCAATTCCATCAACCTTTGAGTCGATAGCATTTTGAACAAGAGTTGCCTGCTTTGTGAAATCTGGATCGCTTGAATACTTAAGTGTTACGCCAAGGTGCTTTGCAGCAGCATTTGCGCCCGCTCTAATAATGTCCCAATAGGTATCGCCCGGTGTTTCGTGGGTGATCATTGCAATTGTGTATTTCTTGCCAGAATCTGATCCGCTTGCAGCCTTTGGTGTAGAACTTCCACATGCAGAAAGTCCTAAAGCAATAGCTGTAGATAGAATGGCAATTTTAGCTAAATTACTTCTTTTAGCTGAAAACATTCTTTCTCCTTCGAAAGTTCCCACGACATTGTGCCGCGCGAGTTACAAGGAACTATGGACATGGAAATCGCGGTTGTCAACGATTTTTCAAGGAGTTTTTCTGGCAAAAGCACCGAAATTCTTTCGATTTTGGACATTTCCAAATCAGACCCAAGGAAACTAAACAGCCCTGAGGCCTATTAACTCCCCGGCCGCACTCACAAGAAGTACCACATCTAGCAGCGCGACCAGCATTAGTAATTTGAAGAGGATGAACCTTGGGGCGAAGATGCTTAAGGTGGATGCGATGATTCCGATAACAAGAATTGTGGTGTTTGGTTTGGCGCTATGCAGAATTATGGTGGCTGCGATTAGGAATGCGGCGGTTGCAAGGCGTGAAGTGATGCGGCCAAGTGAAATTGGCAAGCTTGTTATGCCACTTGCTTTATCTTCTTTGAAATCCTTGATGACATTAGCGAAGTGAGCCGCCATCCCAAGTAGGCCACCTGCCCAATACATCCATAGTGGTGGTGTGCGATCGGTGGCGATGACGATTGCAGCGGGAAGAAATGCGAAGGCAAGAGCATATGGAATTGGGGAGAAGGCCGTTGGTTTTAGGTAGAAGTTATAGGAAACACCAAGGCCGATTCCGAGAAGTGAAATTGCACCAGCTTTAAGTCCTAGTGGGCCAAATAAGTTAACAATGATTGCAATTGGGAGGACGATAAAGATTGCGCGCTTTAATTCGGCTGGTTTTAATGCAGCGCTTACAAGTGGTTTGTTGATGCGATTATGTTTTAGATCATCGCGGAAGTCATAGAGATCATTGGTCCAACCAACAATTAATTGGCCTAGGAAGATTCCGAAGGCGATTATGTAGGCGGGGCCTTCCCACCAAAGGTTTGAGGCGAGAATAAAGGTAATCGCGGTAACGAGAAGAGTTGGGCCAAAGTGCGATGCAATTAGATAACTCTTAATTTTGGCCATAGCTAAGGTTATTAGATTCGAAGGAAATTACCGTCTTTGGGTTACATTTCAATTGTGAAAACAATCGCGGTAGAGATGGTCTGCCTAGGAAATATTTGTAGATCCCCTATGGCGGCCGCAGTCTTGTATAACAAGGCTTTAGCCCTTGAGTCACCCAAGTTAATTGTTTCAAGTTCAGGAACGTCGAATTTTCACATCGGCGAAGGTGCACATAAGTTGTCACAAAAAACTTGGGAGGCCGCTGGTTATGAGTATGACCATGTGGCTGCGCAATTTAATCCGGAATCTTTTGAGACCCAAGACTTTATTTTGTGCATGGATTTAACTAATCGCGCCATGGTGTTAAATGCAGCGAAAAATGATGAGCAAAGAGCAAAGGTTTTTATGCTTCGCTCTTTTGATCCTGCGCTTTCACATATTGATGCCACATCACGCCAAGGCGAGGAATTGGTTGTGCCAGATCCTTGGGGCGAGGAGATCGATTCATATCAAAGAGTTCTTGAAATGATCGAACGCGCAACAGATGGCTTTATAGCTTCGCTGCGTTAACCCTAAAAGGGAATTTCCTTAGTAAATTGTTTGCCGACATAGGCGCTGAATGTCTTAGTTGGTCCAATGTATTCTCGGTATGTGTGTAATCCCTTTGTTGTTGGGATTATCGAAGCATTAAAGGCCCATTTGTTTGCCGAAACTTTCTTGATCTTGAACTTCTGAATAGTTTTCCATTTCCCAGAGATCTTTTCTTGTATATGCAGATCACCTTGAGAAGTTCTCCAATTTCCTTCAGAAACCAAGCAAGGTTCGCCGATATAGCAAACACCGGTGGACTTTATATGTCGGATACCTGACCCATCTTTCCAAACTTTTAAATCAAGAATGTTCGCACCAGCATTTGCACTGCCCACATATAAGTTGTTGCTTGAATCGATAGTTCTTTCTAAGATAGTTTTCGAAAATTCACAGCCTTCGCCAATCATTAAATCTGATTTATCTGAACATGGATGACCAACACCTAGATTATGGATCAACTCATGAGCAATCGCTCCTGACGGACCATTCAATCTTGAAATTTGGGCCAAATATCCAAACTCTGGGTACCAGCAAGAATCACTGCCTGGGGTTGTTAAAGCTGTATCACCAGGTTGATTTGCAAAGCCACAGTACTCAGATGAAAGTTTCGCATCGATAATGAATAGCAAACTCTTTCCAATCAGCGTTTTACCATTTTGCTTAATAAATTCAGCACGCAATTTTGGAAGGGCTTCTGCGCGATTAGATTTTGAACCACCTTCTTGATATTTGAAGTCCAAATCTTGAGGTGCATACTTGCTAGACATAGTCGAAATATCGTAGGCACCTTGATAGGTGTCAAATACAAATTCCTTATTTATTTTTCGCTTCATCCAAGCATTGGTCAAATCAAGCCAATTACTTAAGTCACCGCTCTGAAGATAATTGTGTGGTGTTACACCTTTGATTTTTACATAGACCACATGAATTTGGAAACCAGAAATATCATCTGGGCGATCTTTTTCAGAATCTGGAAGTATTTTTGGTGTTGGAAGAATATTTAGAGTTTGGTTTAAATCAGAATTTGGAGTTTGCAATTCTTCGTTCTGTTGCGAAATTGTGACTTCGCATCGACCTGCAGATATCAGCTTTAGAACTTTTGCACTTTCATCAAAGGCACAGATGGCTGAGTCCTTAGTGGTTAAAGTCTGTGGCAATTCATAAGACATCGGCGAGAAGAAGTAGGTTGGAATTGTGCCAACGCTTAAAGGAAGATCCTCGGCGATATCTATCTTTGTCATTGCTATTTTTTCGTTTGTGACAAGTTTCCGATAGATCTGATTCTGGCCGGAAGAACCGCAGGGGCTGTAGGAATAAGCCGAGAAAGTTACAAGTTCATTTGTGTCAGACATTTGTGGCGTAAAAGACGTGGTGGAATTTATCGATGAAATCGAAGTTGGAACCCAAGCTGCCCAAGGTTCCCAGCTATCTTTTCCCGCTTTCTTTATCGCATATGCATAATAAATGGTTGTTGGAAGATCACCAGATTTTGAAGGTGTAACAGAAAAAGTGGGGCCGCCAGTTGTTCCCCAAGTAGTTTTAACAATCGGTGCATTTGGTGCCGTGCTACAGGCCCAAGCGGATTGCAAATTTGTTGCTAATGGAAAAATAGAAAGACTCAAGGCCAAAACCAGCAATCTAATTATGTTGCCCCTGGTTAACATACTTTTCCTATTCGCCTTTAGGTGCTTGGATTTCTTTCAGAAGTTTTGGTTCTTCAGTAGGAATTCGTTCTTCTAAACCTTTAATCTCTTTCATTACGCGATCAAGCCCATCGTTTACATGAATAAGGGCGAATGCAAGGAAGCGGTTGAACTCTTCGCCAACATCTTTGTCGAACAAGATTCCAGAAGATTTCTTGCGGTTGGAAACATGGAATATAAAGTCTCCGCCATCTGGGCTCGCCCCAGCACCTATCCACTTATCGAATTTCCATTCGGCGGTATTTGTTAGGCCATTAAAAACTAAGCGATCAGTTGTTAGATAAACCTGGCCGGTATCTTTATAAACTTGGATTTCCTCGCCCGGAATAAAAGTTCCGCGTTGTGCGCCTACGCGATATCTAATTCCGGCAACAACTGGAATGCTAAAGCCCTGACTTGAACCGACATATTGTCCAGCGGTTCGCCCAGCTTCGTGAAACTGACCTACGCCAGCCCAGATTACAAACTCGCCATCTTTCTTAATCATGTTGTGGCTTTCGGCATCTTCGCCATCTTGTACTGCGATGAAAGCTTCTTTTAATTTTGCAAGAGTTGCAACATCTTCTGACCACTCTTTATGCAAGCGTTCAACTTCTAGCTTCTCTTTCTTGCCTTTCGGGTCACCGAATAAGTCATTCCAAAATCCCATTAGATTGGCAATCCAAGTTGTTTGCGAAAGTTCAAGGAATCCCAGGCATCAAAGCCGGAGACAACTTGGCCATTTTCGATTTGATCAATGCTTACGCCATCAACCGATACCTTCTTATTAGATGGTGGCATACCTTCTAATTCACCGGTTTGGGTTCCGGTTAAATGCCATTTAGTTACAACTTGATTGCCTTCGACAATTACATCGTCGATGCGAAAATTAATATCGGGAAATGCGCTCTGCCATTCGCGCCACTTGGCACGGAAAGATTCACGACCAGTTCCAAATTGCGGATCGTTGCCGACTGTATTGACGGAGATAAAGCGATCAATTGCACTTTCATCGCCCTGGTTCCAGATCTGCTCAAAGAAATCCTTGGCCAATTGGCGGATTGCTTCGGTTTCTAGATTGGAATTCTCACCCATGGGGGCAAGTATGGCGGCAATCACCCCTTTATAACGCTCTGTTATCAATTCGTTATGAGCGCAATCTTGCAAAGAACTTGTCGGAGTGGTGAGGTTAAGGCACTGGAACCGGTGGGCACCCTCCTGCCGGTTTCATCTAACTACTAGAACTTGGGGTCCGCCCTGAGCAAGGAGAAAATATAAATGAAGAAGATGAGTCTACGTCGCCTTAGCGCGATCGCAGCACTATCGCTTTCAGCAACTGGTCTAGTTGTTGTTCCAGCACAAGCTGCTACAACAATCAAGATCATCACACCTAACTACACAGATGCGATGCCTGCTTACTACGCAGATCTAAATGCTCGCTTCGAAGCTGCAAACCCAGGAATCAAGGTTGAACACACAAACCTTTCATGGGATGACATCCTTGTTAAGGGTCGTACTTTGGTGGCAACAAACTCAACACCAGACATCATGAACCTAAACACATTCTCAGACT
>WLJZ01000057.1 GCA_009701525.1 Actinomycetota bacterium | reverse complement strand
GTTCAATGTGTGGCAGATCTAAGAAGACCATCTCTGAACAAACAGCAAGTGTAAATTTCGAGCTCATCTGATCACTCCCGTTTTTCTATTGTTTGCTTCCTTGGAAAGATTTTGGTTACTTGCGATCATCGAATTTCGCATTTGCCATTTTGCCCCATTGATTCGGTCGTTAAGTTTGACTTTAATTAGCTGATACCGCGTAGTGACCTATGGAGAAAAAGTAGCGGCGGTTTGGCGCTATTTACAAGGGTTTGAACCTTGCCAATTATTAACATGTGGTCGTAAGTATCAAAAGTTTGTGTAGTGGCACATTCCATTTGAACGCTGGCCCCAGCCAAAATTGGATTCCCAAGTTCTGTGGTTTCAAAATCCAAGCCTTCAAATTTATCCACGCCCTTCTTAGCAAAACGGGCAACTAAATCCTTCTGGTCTTCTGCCAAGAAATGTACATTGAAAGACTTTGCTGTAATCCAGTGGCTGTAAGATCTTGATGATTTATCTACTGACCATAGAATTAATTTTTCTTCTAACGAAATTGAAGCAAGAGAATTACAAACAATTCCAATTGGTTTTGCCGAACCATCTGTCGCGATGCCTGTAATGACACTTACGCCAGTTGCCCAACTAGACATCGCTGAACGAAAAATATCTTTACTTATTTCTCCTGCGATTTCCATACCTTAGGGTAAATTTAAAAATGTCTAAGTCAAGGGATTACTAGGTTTATCTTTGTGACTTGCGTTAATTAGGCGCAATACCGCGGGCGCAATTGAAGGCTTGATTAAATCCGCTGGAAGTTATTTTGAAATCCATGTTGCTGGTGCGCTTGAAGGGATTCGAACCCCTAACCTTCTGATCCGTAGTCAGATGCTCTATCCGTTGAGCTACAAGCGCAGGCGTGCTGGGAAATACTACCCGCTGATTAAGGTTGCCCCAAACGCAGCAGTTCTGACACGGAGACCGCTTTAACTCGTGGCTTTCCACGAGCCTCCCCAGCAGAAATTTCGGCTTGATTGATTCGAGCCCAATATTCCTGGTCAACAATTTTATGACTGGTGTTTATTAAATCTGTAACGTCGCCATTGTTCTTTGGTTCTTTTAAGTCTGATACGAGCAGCGATATAACTTCTGCGGCATCACTCTTATTTGTTCCAATTACGCCAGATGGACCACGTTTTGCCCAGCCAACTGCATAAATATTTGATCCAATAACGCGGCCATCAATATTTGCAATCTTTCCCTTTTCAAAGATGATGCCGGGAATCGCTTCAGATTCATATCCAATTGCGGTAATCACAAGATCGCAAGGAATAGTCACATCGCCCGATGGAGTTGAATAGACAATTGCTTCAACTTTCTCATTTCCAAGTATCTCTTTGGGAGTGTGAGAGAAGAGAAATTCTAGAGAACGTTCATGCCCTTGCTTTGGAGTTTCGGTAATTAACTTCATAGCTTCGAGATTGCTGGCTAAGTGCTTCTCGATTTCACCTTTTGCCTCAGCATTCTTATAAGCAAGTGCTAAAGCATCCTGGCTGATGTAAACATCAGTGTGCTCAAGCTTCGGCAGGTCGCGTAATTCAGGAGCCGTAAAGGAGGCGAACTCTGCGCCGCGGCGACCTGTGATAAATACTTTTCTTATATTGCTTTTGTGCATAGCTTCCAAAGCATGATCTGCAGTATCTGTTTCATCTAGTTCAGCTGGATTCACGGCAAGCATCCGGGCACAATCCATCGCAACATTTCCAGCGCCAATTACAACTGCAACTTTGCCTGATAGGTCAATCTTGAATTCTGCAAAATCTGGGTGGCCGTTATACCAAGGAACAAATTCCGCAGCTGAAATTGAGTTGTTTAGTTCTTCACCTGGAATACCTAATTTCTTACCGATTGCAGAACCGGTAGCCATAATTACAGCATCATATTTATTAGTTAAATCCGCTAGAGATAACTCTTTTCCCAGTTCAATGTTTCCGAATAGCCGGAAGTTTGAATCGGATGCAATTTTCTCAAAGACTTTTGCGACTGTCTTTATCTTTGGATGATCAGGTGCAACACCTGATCTAACAAGGCCCCATGGAGTTGGCAGGCGTTCAATCATGTCGATTGCAAAAGTTAAATCTTCAGTAACTAAATTTTGAAGGGCTTGTGCAGCAAAGTATCCAGATGGACCAGCACCAACAATTGCTACTTTGTAGTGCGGCACAAGAACTCCTTAATGATAAAACTGGCGGAGACGAAGAGATTTGAACTCTTGAAGGGTTTTACCCCTTACCTCGTTAGCAGTGAGGCGCACTCGACCGGGCTATGCGACGTCTCCAAGTGTGGGCAAAGTTTAGCGCGTGAATCCCGCCCTTTGTCACGCCAGATTGATTACCTTCTCGGCACGGTTTGCACTCTTTTCGATGAAACGAGCATTCATTTCATCCGATCCCAGAGACCATTCCTCGGCTTCTTGTGCTGTCTTTCCATAAGCAATGTGGCGAGCGATTAATCGGCGCATTCGAATTTCATCATCTATCGAAATAAACCAACTCTGATCTAACAAAGGAAAGACTTCGTGCCAACCATATTCTTGTGAGAATAAATAGTTACCTTCGACAACCACGACTTTTGCACCCGCGGGCACAAGGCCTTCGCCCTCTTTGGAAGCCTCGATTTCGCGGTGAAAGATGGGAAAGGTGTGGTTCTTATTAATTTCATTTCTTACGCTTCTTAGCAACGAAACAAATGCTGAAACATCAAAGGTGTCGGGCGCACCTTTGCGATTACGGCGGCCAAGTTCAATTAGTTCTTCATTACTAAGGTGATATCCATCCATTGGGATTATCGCAACATCATTACTTTCGAATTGGTTTTGAATTTCTGCAACGACAGTGGATTTTCCGGCTCCGGGCTTGCCCACTATTCCAATTATCGTTCTAGGGCTCGAGCCTTCCAACAGAGTTTTGATCTGTTCAACTAGAAGATTAACGCTCATGTCTTGAATATATCTAAGAAGCCGTGGCGATAGAACTATTTTGCGTCAGCAGTTAGGCTACAACTATGAATAATAAGAAGGATGGCAGCCGCAAATATGATGCGGCTAATCCTGATGCCCTAGCTGAATTTATGAAGACTGGCTGGGCGCCAACTCCGCTCGAGGGAATTGTTCCGAGTGAAGCAATTGCATTCTGTAAGGTGCGAATTGAAAAACTCTCGAAGAAATATCCTGGTAAAAGAATTGTTCTTCCTGCTGGATCTCTAAAGGTTCGCAGCAGCGATACTGATTATCGATTCCGTGCACACTCTGCATTCTCTTACTTCACTGGAATTACAGCAGGCGATGCCGTGCCTGATTCTGTTTTTCTACTTGAACCAACAGCATCTGGCCATGAACCGCTCCTCTTTATTCATCCCCGATCCCCACGTGATACTTCAGAGTTTTATCGCGATGCTAAATATGGTGAATTCTGGGTAGGTCGACGAATGACCCTGGATGAAACTGAGCGGAAATACGGCTTAGCAGTGCGCCAAATTGAAGATTTAGAGAAGTTCTTAAGTGATGGAAAGCCTGCTGTTTATGTGCGCGGTGAAAGCAAAGTTGTAGATAAAGCAATTACCAAAGATAAAGATGCCACTGCAGAATTACTTACGTTTTTATCAGAAGTTAGATTAGTGAAAGATTCTTACGAGATTGCGGAAATGCAAAAAGCTGTTGATGCGACCAACCGTGGCTTTGCAGATATGGTGCGAGTTTTTAGCGCAGCGACATCGACAAAACGAGGCGAACGAGTAATTGAAGCTGCATTCTTTGGTCGTGCCCGAGTTGAAGGAAATGATCTGGGATACGACACCATTGCGGCGTCTGGTGCTCATGCTTGTATTTTGCATTGGATTAGAAATGATGGCGAAGTTAAGAGTGGTGATTTAATTCTGATTGATGCCGGTGTTGAAGTTGAATCCCTTTACACCGCAGATATAACTAGAACCCTTCCTATAAATGGAAAATTCTCTGATGCTCAACGCAAGATTTACATGTTGGTTTATGAAGCCCAGAAGGCAGGATTTGCTGCAGTAAAACCTGGCGCCCAATTTAAGGATATTTCAGCAGCTGCACATAGTATTCTTGCAAAAGGTTTAGAAGAAATGGGAGTTCTACCTATTTCAGCAGAAGAATCTCTTAATCCAGATGTAGGTCTACATCGCCGATGGACTGTTCACGGCGTAAGCCACATGCTTGGAATTGATGTTCACGATTGCAACGAGGCTCGTGAATCTCACTATCGAGATGGAATTCTCGAACCAGGGATGATTCTTACTGTAGAACCAGGTCTTTATATTCATCCAGATGATGAGCTATTTCCTGCTGAGTATCGTGGAATTGGCGTACGTATTGAAGATGATGTTCTTGTTACTGAAACTGGCTGTCGAGTTCTATCGAACAAATTACCTAGCCACCCAGATGAAGTAGAAGTCTGGATCTCAAACTTAATTAAATCTAATTAACTAGTTGAATACCGGCCCAAGCGGCTATAAGTCCGAAAACTAGTGATGCGCTTACATTTATAAGGGCATCTTTATATCTACGCAATTCGTAAGCCAGATATAGGTCCAACATAAATGTTGACCAAGTTGTAAAAGCACCAGAAAAACCAATTGCAAGTAAATCATGGGCCTGGGTTGATGCTTGGAAGGTAAGGCCAATAAAGAATGAACCAACAATGTTTACAGTAAATGTTCCAACTGGTTTTGTTGTGAAACGGCGGATGTATTGGTCAATTGCATATCTAGCAGGAGCACCAACAGCAGCGCCAATCATCACAAGCAGGGCATTCATCGGCGCACCGGAATAGTTTTTCTAGCGAAGGGAAGAATGATTGCAACAATTAATAAACTTAGAATCACATTGGTTGCCAAATAGAGTAATCCGCCTTCAGATGGTTCGATTGAATGAACTGTTACTGCGGAGAAAGTTGTCATACCGGCACAGAATCCTGGAAGCAGAATCAATCTGGTTTGAGTAATTCCACGACGCTCCATTAAAACAAGTAGCGCTGAAGCAAGGGCTACACCAAGCAGATTTGCAGCCAAAGTTCCGGTTCTATCCTGCGGAATTAAGATTCCGATTCCATAGCGAACTAGCGTTCCTGCTACTCCACCAAAGGAGACGAGTAGCAGTGGATTCATGAATTAAACAATACCCTCGCGCTTGCGAATTTTGGAGCCAAGCCAACGAACCGGATCGTATTTAACGTCAACAACGCGTTCCTTCATCGGGATGATTGCGTTATCTGTGATGCGGATATGTTCTGGACAAACTTCGGTGCAGCACTTTGTGATGTTACACATTCCAAGACCATGTTCTTCTTGCGCTTTCTGCTTTCGATTCTTAAGCAGATCAAGTGGGTGCATATCTAGTTCGGCGATGCGGATAAAGAATCTTGGGCCAGCAAAGGACTTCTTATTCTCTTCGTGATCACGGATAACGTGGCAAGTATCTTGGCAGAGGAAACATTCGATGCACTTACGAAATTCTTGGCTTCGCTCGACATCGACTTGCTCCATGCGGGCCGCGCCCGGAGCCAAATCTTTTGGATGTTCGTATGAAGGAATCTCCATAGCTTTCTTGTAATTGAAAGAAACATCAGTAACAAGATCTTTAATGACAGGGAATGCGCGAAGCGGAGTAATTGTGATTTCTTCACCTTCAGGGAATGAAGCAACTTGGGTCATACAAGCAAGACGTGGCTTGCCGTTGATTTCCATTGAACAAGAACCGCATTTTCCAGCTTTGCAGTTCCAACGAACTGCAAGGTCACCCATCTGAGTTGCTTGAACGCGATGGATTACATCTAGAACTACTTCACCTTCATTTGCCTCAACTTCAACATTCTTCAATCCACCATCGGTGGAATCTCCACGCCAAATACGAAGATTAAGTTTGCG
>WLJZ01000056.1 GCA_009701525.1 Actinomycetota bacterium | reverse complement strand
TGCCTCGGCTACTAACTTGTTGGTCTCTGGTGAACCTTCGAGACCTAAGCCCATAAGATGCCAATCTCCAGGATTTTGGATTGCGCCCTTGCCACCAAAAGTTTCTGAAACTGGAATACCTGTCGCATTCGCAAATGCCTCTAGTTGTGCGGTTGCCCCTGAATAAATCACGCCACCACCAGCAATAATCAACGGCTTCTTTGCATCTTTAATCAATTTCGCGACATGGCCAATATCTTCACGCTCTGGAATTGTTCGACGAATCTTCCACTCACGATCTTCAAAGAAAGCTTTAGGGAAATCAAAGGCGTGGGATTGAATATCTTGTGGCAGTGCCAGTACAACTGCGCCAGTTTCAACAGGGTTGGCTAGAACTCTAAATGCACTTGGAAGCGAATATAGAAGTTGTTCGGGTCGAGTAATTCGATCAAAGAATTTAGCGATCGGACGGAAAGCATCATTAACTGAAATATCTGGTCCTAGTGGATGTTCAAGTTGTTGAAGAACTGGTCCTTGGCGACGAGTTGTATAAGAATCACCAGGAAGAAGTAGAACCGGAAGATGGTTAACTGTTGCAAGACCTGCTGCGGTAACCATATTTAGTGCGCCGGGTCCGATTGATGCAGTTACTGCAAAAGTTTGAGTTCGGTTCGTAGCTTTAGCAAAACCGATTGCAGCATGTGTTAGTCCTTGTTCATTACGACCTTGAACAAAGGGCAGAATGTCGTTGTATTGATCAAGTGCTTGACCAAGTCCGGCAACGTTTCCATGACCAAAAATTCCCATAGCTGCTGGGATGAAGCGACGTTTGACGCCATCTGCAACTGAATATTGCGCAGCGATGAAACGTACAACGGCTTGACCAACAGTTAATCGCTCTGTTGAACCGTAATTTGGATTTGTCATATTCTTCCCCTTACCAGCTTCGTCCATGAAGGATTATGGTTTTTTCTTCGGTCATTTCACTTACTGTTGAGCGAACACCCTCTTTACCAACGCCACTTGATTTAACTCCGCCGTAAGGCATCAAGTCAGCGCGCCAAAGTGGCGTCCAATTAATATGAATAATGCCAGCATCAATTTCACGTGCGGATTGAATTGCAACATCAACATTCTTTGTAAAGACTCCTGCGCCTAGGCCATAAACCGTGCTGTTTGCTAGGGAAATAGCCTGCTTTATTCCAGTTGCAGAACTAACGGCAATTGCAGGACCAAATAATTCATCTTGGGCAAATGCTGACATTGGATCTACATCGCAAACAATTGCGGGTGAAATCAAAGTCTTATTTCGCTGGCCACCAGTCAGCAAAGTTGCACCTGCATTAACTGCTTCTTTAATTGAGGCTTCAACCCGAATAGCTTCGGCTTCGGTAATGAGAGTTCCAACTTTGGTATCAGAGTTTTTGGGATCTCCAACCTTTATCGCCTCTACTTTTGGTTTAAGTGCATCTAGAAAATTGGCCATGACTTTCTCGTCAACAATTACACGTTGTACTGAGATACACACTTGGCCAGCATTTATGTATCCGCCTAATGCAATGGCATCAGTGGCGTACTCAATATCAGCATCATCTAAAACAACTACGGGACAAGATGAACCGAGTTCGAGTGAGAGTTTCTTGACACCAGCAACGCTAGAAATATGAGTTCCGGTTACGGTTGAACCTGTGAAAGAAATTTTGCGAACTCTAGAATCAGTTACTAGTGCGTTCCCTAACTCGGAACCTGATCCATGTAGAACTTGGAGAACACCCTCTGGCAATCCAGCATCAGTAAAACACTTAGCAAGTGCCAAGGCGGTTAATGGTGTTGTGCGAGCTGGTTTTAGAACTACTGAGTTTCCGACAGCTAACGCGGGTGCAATCTTGTGCAGAACCAAAAGGGCTGGGTAATTAAATGGACTAATAGCAACTACGACACCAACTGGTTGGCGCAATGTGAAACCTAACTTTTCTAAACCTGTCCCCTTATTTGCATCCAGCGGAAGTGTTGAACCGTAGAGCTGCGATCCTTCAAATGCAGCAAGGCGAATGATTTCACCTGATCTTGAAGCCTCGCCTCTTGCTTCCAATAAACTCTTTCCGTTTTCACCCGAGATAATATGTGCAATTTCTTCACTACGTTCGTCGGCAAGTGCAGCAGCTCTCATTAATACCGCGCTGCGAATATGTGCAGGAGTGTGTCGCCATAAATCGGCACCGCTTACTGCTTTTGTGATTGCCTTATCTACATCCGCGATAGTTGCAACAGGTGCTTGACCAATAATTGCGCCATCAAATGGCGATTTAATATCTTCTAGTTGCATATCAACGCACCACTTTCAGGGAAGTCGAAGATTTTGATGAGCTCCGAATTACAAGCCTTGGTTCTAAGAGATAGGTCTTGCCCTTTTTAATGGGTTCACTTGGCTTTTCAATTAAAAGCTCGGCTGCTTTATTAGCAATTTCGATATTTGCCGGATCAATTGAAGTTAATGAAATTTGTCGAAGATCTGCTAAGAAAGTGTTGTCATAACCAACAACAGTTATATCGCCAGAGATTGCACCTTGGGCTCCAATAGCGAGCAGATCGTTATAAGCAGTAATTGCTGTTGGGGCAGATTTTGAATTGACTAAATTTCTAGCGGCTTCATATCCAGCTGTTTCTGTAGCAGCGCTAGCAAGTTGGATTTGAATATATTTTGCCAAACCTTTCTCAGTCATAACTGCTTTATAGGCTTCGCGTCTGGAGTGCGATACCGCGCCATCTTCAAATGAAATATGAGCAATTCTTTGGTGACCATTTTCAATTAAATGTTCAATCAATAATCGCATACCAGTCTCATCATTTGATCGAACGGTTGTTGCCCGCACTAGACCTTCAGGAATTGCACTTGCTACGACAATTGAAACGCTCTCTGGTAGCGCAGAGAGTTGATGAATTTCTGGAATAGAACCAACCACTAAGACGCTCTTAGGTCTTAAATCGATCAAAGCACTTACAGTTCTGGAATCCAAAATTTGTGATCCGGCGCCATCTGAAAGCATTGCAGAAGTCATAAAGCTGTATTCACCTTTAGCTTCAAGAGATAACCGAACTTGATCAACTATCTGCGCGAAGAGCGGATTGTGTAGGTCGGCAACCAAGATTCCAATAAAAGTTCCAGTTTCTGTCGCCAACGATCTCGCTAAGAAATTGGGTGAGAACCCAAGCTCATCTGCCGCCTTCATAACTAGTTGTTTACGGTATTCACTAACAGTCTGCGGCGCAGAATAAACCAAGGAAACTAAGGACTTTGAAACCCCTGCCTTTGCTGCAACATCGCGAATAGTTGGGCGCTTTGTCTTAGATGTAGTGCTCATGCCACTGCCTCTGGCTTAGTTAGCGCTGTGATTTTTCCGGTATCGATTTCGATTTTAAGTGCAACCAATAAATCATGAAGTGAGGTTGGTCCAACTCCAAGTGCCTTCTTAGTTGCTAAATTAGAGAGCGAAGTATCAACTGGAACGTTTCCAGGGAATTGATCTTCAAGTGAAGGTTCGGCTTCACGCAAAAGCGTCTTATCTAATTCGAATATTTCACAGATAAGACGGGCGTAATCCATACGATTAATTGCATCATCGCCAACTAAGTGAAATGTGCCAGCCGCTTTTCTCGAAACTATGCGCTCTACTTGTGCGCCAATTTCAGAAGCAAGTGATGGCGCCGTAACTTTATTTACTAATTCGCCACCGAAGACGGTAAAGGTCTTACCAGCTTTTAAATCTGCAACAAGTGCAGAGGCAAAATAACCAAAACCAACGTCTTGAGTTCTAGGCCCAACTTCAAGAGTCTGATGAATTCCCATAACTCCATCTACTCTTGCAATGGCTCCGGTATCTGGTGCGAGATCTCGAATTACTTGTTCTCCCAGGGCTTTAAGCACGCCATAGAAATTAACCGGATTACCAGTATCACTTTCAAGGGCCATGTGCCCCGTGCCATCCATAACCCAACCCGTTGAAATATAAATAATTTGTGCGCCATTTAAATTAGCCGCATGTGTAACTCGCTGCGTCAGACCAACAAAAGAGTCATAGGCATAAGCGCGATTTTGTTGAAGCTTATTAAAATCATTAGCAATCGCCGAATGTACGATTGCCACGCAACCTTTAGTTGCATCAGCGATTGATTGGATACTTGAAAGATCGGTTGTTACGGTATTCCAAGGAAGTTCTTTAGTGGGATTACTTCGTACTAAGCCGATAACCTCATGCCCTGCGGCCAACAACATATTTGCGATATTGCCGCCAACGAAACCGTTGGAGCCGGTAACCGCAATCTTGGCCATATTTATTAACCCAATTCCCCTAGTTTTTAGCTGCGCTCCCCTGTTAGGATTGGACCGCTCCAAAACAATAGCCTTAAACCAGGTTTCATTCAATAGTTCAATAGTTGTTGTAGAGAAGGATAGGTCCATGAGCACACCTCGCTACTTCTACAAAAAGGGCGAGCTGGCTAAAGGTGGTTGGGATGTCGTTGTTGATGGATCGCTTCCGGGTTGGAAGCACACGGGAACCCGAGTAGCAACACTTTCTGGGGGCAAGAGTTTTGAAATAACGAGTGACAAAGTCGAACGTCTTATCTGGCCATTGGATGGCGAAGGCATTGTCGTTGATTACATTGTTAATGGCGAAGGCAAGAGTGCGAAATTGGCTGGTCGTAAATCTGTATTTCATGGGCCAAGCGATGTTCTTTATCTCTCGATTGACACTTCGATAAAGATTTCAGGTTCTGGCCGTTTCATAATTGCCGAAGCGCCAGCAAAGAATTCATTTCCAGATAAATTCATTCCCGCAAAAAACGTTCCAGTTTTTAGTCGTGGCGCTGGTCCAGCCTCCAGACAAGTTCATAATTTTGGCGATCCAAGTGAATTAGCTGCTGATCGATTTATTGTTGTAGAAATTATTGTCCCTGCAGGAAACTGGTCTGGTTCTCCTGCACATAAGCACGACACATATATTCCTGGCGTTGAATCAAACCTTGAAGAGATTTATTACTTTGAAGCCGCTGTTAGCAAGAATCTACCGGCGCAAGAGAACTCCGACCCAACTGGTTTCTTCCAAGGTCGCGCCTCTGATGATCGGGAATTTGAATTAACTACAGAGGTCCGAAGTGGCGATGTGGTTCTTGTTCCACATGGTTGGCACGGTCCAGTAATGGCTCAACCAGGTTACGATCTTTATTTTATGAATGTGATGGCAGGTCCAGACCCAGATAGATCTTGGAATATTACTGATGACCCAGCACAAGGCTGGATAAGAAAGACTTGGAACGATAAAGATATCGACCCAAGACTTCCCTACTTAAATAATTAAGGACGGCCCATCTTTGCAAAGATGGCGTCGAAGAACTTTGCGAATTTAAGTGATTGATCCATAGGCATTAACCAATCGCTTCCACCACGAACAACACGGGCAAAGGAATCAGCCATCAATTGGTATGGATCGCACGCTTCAAAACGTTCGATGCGAAGCTTGCCATCAACGGTAATTTCCAAGGTACTTGGGTTGTTGTGTGAATTGAACGAGTCACTTCCACCAGTGCGAAGTTCACCCTTTGTGCCTTCAATAATGAACCAATGAGTTACCTGGATGTTGTCAGATGCAACTGTCTCTGCTTTTGCGCCACCAATCGTAAAGTTAACCCGAGTAGTCTCATCAGTTCCACCCTTATGCCAAATTACTTGTACATCAAGATCAGAGATGTCAGCAAAATCCATCGCCCAAAGTGGTGCAACAGTTGAATAAGGTCCAAGGTCATAAAGAATTCCGCCACCAAGCTTTGGATCCAAGCGAATATTCTCTTGATCTAACCCATCGTAGGTAAAGCAAGATCTGATGTTCGTAATTGTTCCAAGTTCACCAGAGGCAACAATTTCTCTGATGCGTTGGCTACGTGGGTGCCAACGATTCCAACTTGCTTCAACAAAAATTCGATTTGTCTCTTTTGAAACTG
>WLJZ01000055.1 GCA_009701525.1 Actinomycetota bacterium | reverse complement strand
CTCGATCTACTTACTACTGCAGTGGCTTACTCCGCGATAGTTGCAATCTTTAAATATGGCTTTGCTTCCTCAATTTTGCACACCTATAAACTGCCCCAGATTGAAGCTTGGGTCTTAATTTTTATCTTTGCAATTCTCTTTGGTTTAACCATGGATTACGAAGTATTTATTGTTTCAAGAATGCGAGAGGCTAAAGAAAGCGGCGAAAGTAATGCAAACGCTGTTGCTCAAGGAATTAATAAGACTGTCGGAGTAATTACTGCTGCGGCAATAATTATGTTCGCCGCGGTAATGGGCCTAGTTGGTGGACACTTCGCCGGTCTCCAGGAACTAGGAGTCGGTCTTGCTGTTGGGGTAATTATTGATGCGACAGTTGTCCGGATGTTCCTTCTGCCAAGCACGATGATTCTGCTTGGCAGATGGAATTGGTTGGCTCCTAAATTCCTTACTTCACGACGTTAATTGCAAAGTGGAATTGTGGAATTTGATATCCCGCAGCAAGGCCAGCGAAATCATTTTCAGAAGTTAACACTGGGGCCATTCCATATGGAGTGTTAGCAAATGAAGGTTGCTGGGTATAGAGAAGCGGGCGTAGATCGATGATATGTGTTCCAACTCCACCAGTTGCGCGAAGGTGAACTACTAAATAACCATTTGAGTTAAAGCCACATCCATATCCGATATAACTATTGTCATAAGTTACGGCAAGAGTGTTATCAAATTGGGTCCAACCAACACCCTTGATGCTGATAGTGAACTCTTCATTCTCTTTGAAGGTATCTGTTGGCTTTCCAGCACCGCCAGTAGCGAATGCTGCAGCTGAACCAGAATTATCAGCCTTTGCTAAACCTTGGCCGATTACCTTTCCATTCTTGTCGTAGAAATTCATGATGCTCTCTTTCACATAGAAGAGAGTTTGGGCCTCAACAGCATTGCCCTTCTTAATTTGAACAACATGCCAACCACCTAAGTGATCTGGAACTGTTATTTCTTGGCTAACTGAGCTACCTGTTACTTCAACAGTTGCAAGTGGAACTGAGTTATAGATCCAACAAGTTCCCGTGCAATTTACGCGGTTTCCTACAACTGTTGCCCAAACTATTTGGTGAGTTCCAGTTGATGTTAAGCCACTAACACTGAACTTTGACTTTGTTCCAATTGGTCCGCTATCAACAGAAAGGCTTGCAGTTGCAGTTGTAGCAGGATCTAAATCAACGCTTGAAAGGGTTGTTCGTTGGTTAACTGTTGGAGTTACCTTTGTTGGATATTTAAGGTAAGGCTTAAAAGCTCCCTTATCTTTTGTAATAGTAAAGACATCTTGCCCACTGTTTGCATAAGGAACTGGAGATTGCAGAACGTTTAAGTATGAGAAAGAAATGGCTTCATTTGCCTGAATAAAGTGCTTTCCAACTTTGCCGCTAGCCAAAATTGTTGCGGTTGCAGTTCCACGAGACCAACGGGCCATCATTTCGCCTGCGAAGTGATTGTCATAAATAAGAGCAGAACCAGCTGCGTATAACTTTGGTCCAAGACCGGTATATGTAACAGTAATTGGAGTTCCAATTGGACCACTCTTTGGTGTCATGGTGAAACTTCTTGAAACTTGAACTCCGCCATGCCCAGCAGCTACGCCATCTTTAACGATATAAATATCATGCACGCCGCCCCAATCTGATGGGATCTTGGTGCTGTAGCTAAATGCGCCATTAGCATCGGTCTTAACGTTCGCCATAACTACGTGGTAATTGTTGTAGGCAGTTCCCATGTAGTTAACGGTGTTAGGTTCAATTCCTGCTAGCCAAGTTGCATCTGAAGTTGACCAAGTTAAAACATAATCTGTGTCAGGTGTAAGTGCCTTACCTTCGATCTTAAAAGCATCGCCAACAACACCTTGTGATGGAAGTGTGCTCAGATTAACCATCGTGGTTGGGGTAGTAAAAGTTGCAGATTTCTTTCCAGTAAATGGAACCGCTGAAATATTAGGAAGTCCCTCTGGTCGAACCAACGTAGTTGCTACAGGGACATCAGCGCTATTTGCTGAAGATATGAATGTAAGTGAAGCGATTGGCAAGATTGAAGCAACTGCAACGCGCAGTGCAATCGAGCCAACTCCCCTTTTTCCTCTTAATACTTTAGACATTTCCATTTTCTTCTCCGTTTCGTTTTAAATTCTGAAATTTCTTGAAGATGGCCACCGACTTTTCCAAATCGATGGCCATCCCTTTTAACTTTGTTAAGGAGCTTCTCTTCTACCGCTTATGCCTTAGGAACTGCATACAGTGTTAGCTGTGATGCGGCAGTGAAGTTTGATTCCCAAGTTCCAACTGCGCCCTTAAGGATTGGGTTCATGGTGACTGTGCGATAGTAAGTAACTCGCTCGCTAACTAAGCGACCCTCTGAGTCGTATACATAAGCGCCATTTACCTTCTTTGGTGCGAGCTTTGTTGAAAGCACCTTTGCGGTCTTCTGATCTTTAGCAACCATAGTTACCTTGAACTTAATTACGCCCAGAGTGCTGTACTTTCCTTCAGCTGTTCCGGTATTTAGAACTGCGGTCCAGAAAGAAACTCCACTGTGGTTTCCATAGCTAAGCTTTAGCGGATCCTTCATACCAACAACTTCGACATACGCAGAAGCGGTATTTGATGAATCCATTACTGCTCCACCTTGATCAGCGTTATTTGCATAAACACGGAAGACAATTTGTTGTCCGATGATGTACTCGCTGGAAACTGTGCAACCTTGGCCAAAGCGTGGAGCAAGTGCGCCAGTCGAACCAGAAGCTAGAACTTCATCAACATAGATATGAATTGGTGAGACAACGCCTTGAACTGGCTTTCCAACCTTTACGGCCAAAGTATTTGAAGTAGCCGCTGTGAATGCTGTTGCATCTTTTGGTGTAAATGTTGCAGTCAACGTAGCTGGACCAGCAGCAGCTGGAGTCCATGCACACTTTGCAACGAAAGGTGCGCTAGCTGAAGTTGCTGATGCATCGCAACCTGGAAGAGCTACGCCACCAACCATGAACTTTACGATTCCCTCTGCTCCAGCAGTAGCAACGATTGATATTGGATCTAATCCATAAACACCGTTACCGCCCGAAAGTACGAAGGTTGGAGTTGCTGCTGCTTGTGCAGGTGCACTTAGCGCAAGACCCCCGGTCATAATCAAAGCGCCAGTTACGACACTTGAAATTATCTTTTTCATTTATTGCTCCTTATCTAGTTTTGGTTAATTCAATTACTTTGTTGTTACGTTTCCAGAAAGTGTTAATGAAAGCGCTGGGCTCTCTTTTGAACCAGCAACTGTTGACTTGATTGCAAAACTTCCACTCACCTTCAAAGTTCCACTTGCGCCCGCATACTTTCCAGTTCCACCAGTGATATTTGCATTTCCTTTAAATTCAACAGTTGCTGGAGCCGCATCGCTATCGGCGCATGCTTCAGAACCTGAACCAAATTCAACGTTTAATGTATTTCCACCACCGCTTAGAACACCCTTACCTTGAAAGGCATTGCATTGGGCCTGCGGTGCTGATGATCCAGTTCCAGTCAAACTAGAGAGGCCCATATTTGAACCAGTTCCAGTTGCTGTGACTGAAGTTGCTTGGACACTTGTATCGCTCCAGGCGATTGAGATATTTCCTTTGTATGTTGAATTAAATGCAATAGATCCAGCTTTAGCAGCTGCTGGCTTCTTGGTTGTGTAACCTGCAGGACACTTTGGCTTCGCTGCAGTTACCTTTTTAACTGTTGTTCCTTTATAACAAGAAATTGTTTTATTAGCTGCACTTGCATTTGATGTCATTGAAATTACTAAACCAACTGCAACAACAGCAGTTAGAACCTTTTTGATATTAGATTTCATTTCTATCTCTCTCCCTCGATATCTCCGTGCGTTTTCTTCTAGGGGTAATCTTTTCACTCAGAAAAAAATAGAAAAGAAATTCGCGAGGGCTATCACTTACCTAGTTGTTGGTTGGAACACAGTGATTAAATTACGTTGTCAATGCATGGGGCTAGCACTCATTAGACTAAAAAATAGCCTCTTCAACTTGCGGACAACGTCAATGCGAGGAAGATAAAAAGTGCAATAAACATCATGCAGATCGCAGATGTAATCGTTGCACTTTAAGAATCGAGTAAAAAATGAAGGCCCTTGTTTACGGCGGTCCTGGCTTAAAAGAATGGAAAGAAGTTCCAAACCCAAAGCTCGAAAAACCTACTGATGTAATCATAAAAGTTGAGACCACAACGATTTGTGGCACCGACTTACATATTCTAAAAGGTGACGTTCCTGCAGTCACAGTTGGTCGAATTCTTGGCCATGAAGGGGTCGGCACAATTACAGAAGTTGGAAGTTCGGTAGCTAATTTCAAAGTTGGCGATCGAGTAATCATCTCTTGCATAAAATCTTGCGGTTCTTGTATCAATTGTAAAGATGGCTTGTATTCACATTGCCTCGGCGATGAAGGAGTATCCGGTTTAGGTTGGGTTCTAGGTCATCTAATCGATGGAACTCAAGCCGAATATGTTCGAATTCCGTATGCTGATAATTCACTTCACAAGATGCCTGCAGGAACAACCGATGTGGAAGGCGTGATGCTTTCAGATATCTTGCCAACTGGTTTTGAAATGGGAGTGCAATATGGCGCAGTCAAACCCGGTGACGTTGTTGCTGTTATTGGTACAGGACCCGTCGGTCTTGCAGCAATCGCAACTGCCTCTCTCTACGGCGCAGCTCGAGTAATCGCAATTGATCTAGACACTAATCGTCTAGAAAAATCCCGTGAATTTGGCGCAACCGACACTGTTGTTTCTGGCCAAGATAATTGGAAGAAAGAAGTTATGGCTATGACAGATGGTGCTGGCGTCGATGTTGCAATTGAAGCCGTAGGCGTTCCACTTACCTTCGAAATGGCAACTCAAATTGTTCGCCCTGGCGGACACGTTGCAAACGTTGGAGTTCACGGCAAGCCAGTTTCACTTGAATTACAGAACCTTTGGATTCAGAACATTTCAATATCCATGGGTCTTGTAAACACAAACACAACTCCCCTATTGCTTAAGCTGGTTACCGGAAAGAAGATTAGGGCCGAGAAATTTGCCACACACTTCTTTACCTTCGATCAATTCATAGAGGCTTACGACACCTTCGGAAGAGCGGCAGAAACTAAAGCTCTCAAAGTTGTCATTACCAACAAATAACGAAAGCGAATCTTCTTACCTTCCATCAAATTCAATAGTCGGGCTATCGCAGATTTACCTATATCGTGTATTTGCGATAGTTCGGCTAACGATATTTTTCTATCTAGCCATGAAGCGGGCGAAATTCAACTTTTCTATTGCAAGCTTTAGATGCTTCAAAAGCTAATTTCTGAGCTGTCTCTTTATCTGTAGTTTCGATTAGCCAGAACCCACTGAAATTTTCTTCGCCATTGAATAACGATCCTTCAGAACTTATATCTGCACCGCCACGATTATCTATAACCATTGCAGCTTCTGGTCCATGTAATCCCCAAGCAAATATCCATTGTCCGTTTGCCTTCAGCTTGTCATTAAATGCATCTATCGCACTCATCTCGCCCGGATTTGCCGTTCCGTTTGAATCATCAATGACGAAGATCATGAATTTCTTACTCATAACTTAATTTTCTTCCAATCTATTTTTTTAACTTTTATAAACCAGAACGAATCTGTGCGGCATGTTCTGATGGATGTTTTACATAACTTTCAAGCCAATTTCTTAGGGTGTATTCACCAGACTCGCTGTGGGTGCCAGAATTCGCAAGTTGTTCTACGGTAACTCTCTTTAAAATCGCTAAAGAAGACGCACGCACTGCTCGAAATACTGCAAGTGAACTTTCGATTGGCAATTCTTTATAACCTAAAGTTTCATCCTCTCCCCAAGCCCCTTCGTCGTACCCTTGAATTTCAGTGCCGGGTTGGGCAATTAATCGACGCAATCGTGCGTAAGACTGTGCTTCG
>WLJZ01000054.1 GCA_009701525.1 Actinomycetota bacterium | reverse complement strand
TCTTCGTTTACAGATTTTGGATCTAAGAAATTAGAGGAGCCATCAAATTTGTATTTGCTTGGAGTCTTTGCGAAAGCGAAAATCGCTAACTCGCGCGCTGCATTCTCGTAGGTCTTGGGCGGAACCGAAAGAATGTCAACAAAGATGGCTTTTAATTGGGCTTTATCTTGATACTGTGAAAAAGTTAATTGCAGTTGGGTATTTCGTGCAGTTGATTGGGCATCCAAAATTGAAAGTTGTAATTTCTCATCGAAAATACCAGATGATATTTGGCTATATAGAGCAGATCCAAGTAGCCAGATTAAAACACCTGAAAGCGCAACGATTGTGCTTGTAACTCGAAATACAAGCGATGCGCGCCAGGCTTTAAATGGCGATTTCACTGTGAACTTCCAGGAACTCCAGCCTTATATCCAACGCCTCTAACGGTAAGAATAATTGTTGGGTTTTCAGGATCTAATTCAACCTTCGAACGAAGGCGCTGGATATGAACATTTACTAATCTCGTATCTGTTGCTGGTCGATAACCCCAAACTTCACTCAAAAGTGCTTCACGACTAAACACTCGTCCTGGCTCTTTTGCAAGTGCAACCAAGAGATCAAATTCAAGCCGTGTTAGTGCAATAACTTCACCATCGCGAATAATTGAGTGCTCAATCTGATCAATTTTAATATTTCCAATATGAAGATCAGAACTTGCTTCAATAGCATTTCGACGCAATCTAACCTTCATGCGCGCTACTAGTTCTGATGGGTCAAATGGTTTGACCATATAGTCATCGGCGCCAGCTTCTAGCCCAGCGACAACATCTTGTTTATCGCCCTTCGCGGATAACATAACAATAGGAACCATAGATTTTTCGCGAATCAATTTACAGACTTCAACGCCATTTAGCCCAGGAAGCATTACGTCGAGCAGAATTAGATCTGGATTTTGTGCAACAAAAAGTGGCATAACTTCATCGCCACGTCCAACTAAATCAACTTCATAACCCGCGCCAGTTAAAACGATGCCAAGCATCTCGGCAAGATCTTGGTCGTCATCGACGACCATGATCAGAGTCATTAGCTACCGTGCTCCCAAGAGTTGAGGTATAGCTCTTGTGCTGGAGTTAGCTTGTCGATTGTTGAACCCATGCTCTCCAACTTTAGACGAGCAACTTCTTTATCAATCTCAGTTGGTACATCATGCAATCCAGCGCCAAGACCTGCAGCAGCTTTCAATAAATATTCTGCAGTAAGTGCTTGATCAGAGAATGACATATCCATAACAGAAGCTGGATGGCCTTCTGCTGCGCCAAGGTTCACTAAACGGCCTTCTGCGAGAAGAAGAATGCGACGACCATCAGCCATTACATATTCATCTGTTTGGTGGCGCATCTTGGCATTCTTGCTCTTAGCATTTTGTTCTAGCCAAGCAACGTCAATTTCAATATCAAAGTGGCCAGCATTAGAAAGAATTGCGCCATCCTTCATAACTTTGAAGTGTTCTTCGCGGAGAACATCGCGGTTACCAGTAACAGTTACGTAAATATCACCATACTTTGCAGCTTCGGTCATTGGCATTACGCGGTAACCCTGCATAAGTGCATCTAGCGCCTTGGTTGGATCAATTTCAGTAACGATTACATCTGCGCCCATACCCTTTGCGCGTTCTGCAACACCTTTACCGCAGTAACCAAATCCGGCAACAACAAAGGTTTTTCCTGCAACTAGTGAGTTGGTTGAACGGAAGATTGCATCAAGAGTTGATTGACCAGTTCCGAAGCGATTGTCGAACATATGCTTGGTGTCGGTGTCATTTACAGCAATCATTGGAAACTTAAGTGCGCCATCTTTTGTCATTTGACTAAGGCGAATAACTCCAGTTGTTGTCTCTTCGCAACCGCCGATAATTCCTTCAATAAGCTCTGTGCGAGTTGTGTGAAGTGTGTTCACAAGATCGCAACCATCATCGAAAACTAAATGTGGCTTGATATCGAGTGAGGCATTGATGTGTGAGTAATAACCATCGCGATCAACTGCATTGCGAGCATAAACACTAATTCCATATTCATGTACTAGAGCAGCAGCTGTGTCATCTTGAGTAGACAGTGGGTTTGATGCACAAAGTGCGAGTTCGGCGCCGCCAGCTTTAAGAGCGCGCATTAGGTTCGCAGTTTCAGTTGTTACGTGCATACATGCAGAGATGCGAATACCTTTAAATGGTTGTTCTTTCTCAAAGCGCGCGCGAATCTGTGCCAACACAGGCATGTTGCGCTCGGCCCATTCAATCTTCTTCTTACCTTCGGCTGCTAGAGCAGCGTTTGCAATGTCATGTTTTACGGCAGTTTCAACGCTCACAAATAACTCCTATTTTATGTTTAGGGGCTTAGGTTATCGCTTAGCCCTGATGATTGCGAGTAGAGCATCGCGCGCCTTGATCATTTGGGCTTCGGTATCGCCCTCCACATTTAAACGAAGCAGAGGTTCGGTATTTGAGGCTCTAACGTTAAACCAGAACTTAGGACCGGTAAGAGTTATGCCATCCAACTCATCAACTTCAAAACCTTTTCCATCTGGGCCGTATTCGGCAAGAATCGCAGAAATCGCAGCTGGAACATCGCTAACTTCGGAGTTGATTTCACCACTCGCGGCATACCTATTAAATGGCTTAAGAATTGTTGAAAGAGATTTCGCCTCTTTAGCTAATTCGGTTAGTGCAAATAGCGCCGCTAACATTCCAGAATCAGCTCGCCAAAAATCCGCGAAATAAAAATGGCCAGAATGCTCGCCTCCAAAGATTGCATCCGAATCTGCCATCATCTTCTTAATAAATGAGTGACCAACTCTAGAGCGAAGTGGCTTGCCACCATTTTCTTCAATTATTTCTGGCACAGCTCTTGATGAAATTAAGTTATAAATTACCGTCGAACCAGGTTTACGTCTTAATTCTCTAACTGCTATTAGCGCCGTTAGCGCTGAAGGATTTACCAACTCGCCTTTCTCATTGATAAGAAAACAGCGATCGGCATCGCCATCAAAAGCCAGACCGATATCGGCCTTCTCTTTTAGGACGCGCTTCTGTAGATCAACTAAATTTTTAGCATCAATCGGATTTGCTTCATGGTTTGGAAAATTTCCATCCAGTTCGAAATACATAGGTACTACTTCAACATTTAACCGTGCCATAACTGCTGGCGCAGTATGTCCAGCCATGCCATTGCCGGCATCAATCACAACTTTCAATTTACGCTGTGGCAGATTTGAATCACTTATCTCTGGGAAGAGTGAGAGCAGAAATTCCACATATTCATCAAGTAATTCGCGTTTACTCTCAATTCCTACTGGGCGATTTGTTATTGGCATTCCCTCAATAATTAATTGTTTTATCCGTCTAAGCCCGGAATCTTGACCGATTGGGACCGCACCGCTTTTACATAACTTCATTCCGTTATAAGCAGCTGGATTATGGCTTGCGGTAAACATCGCACCCGGCATATTTAATTTCCCAGCAGCAAAATAGAGCATGTCTGTTGAGGCTAATCCGATTCGAATTACATCCATTCCTTGCGATGTTGCACCATCTGAAAATGCATCGGCAAGGGTTGGGGATGAAGGGCGCATATCTTCGCCAATGATTATTGTTGATGGTTCGCGCTCTTCTTGAAGAAATTTTGCATATGCCCCACCAAGTGCGAAGGCAAAGTCGGGAGTTAATTCTTTATCGACCAAGCCTCTAACGTCATAGGCCTTGATGATCGAATCCAGGAATTGCGCGCTAAACCCGTTGAACATAGAAGTAATCTAACTTAATTTCTTAGTTCGGAATTGCCCGAAGGTGTCCTCTTCGCCCAATCTCAAGCGGTGGAATTTCAATTCCCGTTGGAGTCGGAACCGTTCTAGAGCCAGCTTCGCGAACTGCATCGGCAATTGCCATTAAATCATCATTGGTAGGACCCGAGGCAACTGATTCCGGCTCATGTTTAATTACAGTCCAACCTACGGGTGCGCTCATTCGCAGACTGTGTTGATCGCAGAGATCATAAGCATGTGGTTCAGAAAATGTTGCAAGTGGACCGAGTACCGCTGTCGAATCTGCATAAATATAAGTGAGAGTTTTAGTTGCTAAATGGCGACACCCAACGCGAGAGCACAAGCGACCTGTGCGAGGTTGAGGACGTGTCATAAGTAAGAGGCTATCGCGCTACTAGCGCAAATGTTGGGATTTACTCGCGTGTAATAACGCTAGCGTCAACACTTGGGATTGCTGCACTCTCTAATTCTGCACCAGCCACAAGTGGCAAATAGCTGACTCCAGTTCTCTCTGCAAAAATAACGCCCGCATAAATCTGGGTATTTGCACTTCTAAATTCGGCGCTAGCAACGCCTTTAGGAGGGCGCCAACTAGCCTGATCTTCACCTCGAACAGTTTTACTCTGCAACTTTCTATTTGAATCAACCCACTCAATATCAATTTCAAAGTTCTTGCCTTGGAAGAGGATGTCGGGTTTTAGCCCACCAAAATGCAGAATTAAATCCTTTAATGGGTTTGCTGAGGTGGACCAAGCAAAGTCTTCAACTCCGTTAAATGTTCCAGCGCTCTTAACCGCCGCAACAATTGGGCGATCTGCTGTTAATACCAAGGAGAAGTTCCGTGACTTAATAACTGGCTTAAAAGTAAAGTCTTTAACCTTTTCGGCAGAAATATTTAAATCATCTAGCCCAATAGGCGTGAATGATCCATCACTAGAAATTAACTGAACTTTAATATTTGCAGCAACTTTGCCTGGAACTAAAACTCGTAGCGTCTGGCGAGCATTGCGACCCTTCTGTGCCACATTTGAAATCGCAGGAATCACAACTCGTTTAGCTGGGTCAGAGCCTGGTGCTACAAAATCTGCACCTAACGAAACTAGACCTCGAACTCGTTCATCATGAAGATAAGTAGTTACGCGGCCAGATCGAGTAATTGCATGAATCACAATTGAATTTTCACCTGGCGCTAAAGTATCTAAATAGATTCGCTTGCTTGAATTCTTTGAGATGCGCTTTGATATTACTGAAGATGCGGATTTTGAAGTGTAAACAACTAAATCGACTACTGATGTACTTAAACCACTATTAATTATTTCGAGTGAAGCTCGGCTAGTGACCGCGCCTGATCCCCCTACAAACCACTGATCGCCACTACTAATGGAGCATACGGCTGTTGCAATAGATTTTGATTTTGATCTGGTCACATTGATTGAAGTCTCACTATTTCCATCTACAAGTAGAGGAATAGATGAGAGGTAGTAAGAAGTTTTTGCCTTTACCAACTTATTTTTCTTTGCTGGAATTTGACGAACTAAAATCTTTGATGAAGGCAGCACTGAGGTAGATACTCCACCGCCCAAGTTTGCTGGGCAAACTGTTGCTGGATAAGCCTTAATAGTTGATTTACCTGAGTCCTTGGGGTTAACAAGAAATACCGTAATCAAGGTCAGCGCTAGAAAAGCGATTGCCGCCGCAACCTTGCTATTTAACTCTTTCATGCGAGCTCCTCTACTGGAACTTCGCGGCGTCTGCGGCCAGCAGGAAGTGATAAGACAACCACGGTTAATAGCGCGATTAATTGCGCAGAAATTAGAGCTCGATGTTTTGTTCCATCATGCAACAAAGTTATCGCCCCAACTTCGCTGACAACAAAGGTTGGTAGCCCAAGCTCTGACTCCGAAACTTTGACTTGATTTCCGTTAACGATTAATTTCCAACCGGTATCAAACTTTTCAGCAAGAGTGATTGTGCCTGGAGTTGTTATCTCACCAATGGCTCCAACCTTTGTTGAATTAATTTGAGTGATCGCTCCACTTACATCCTGAATTGAGACTCGAGGCTTACTTCCGACAATTTGCCAGATAATTCCCGAATTAGTTGCAGAACTTCTTGTGAATCCACCAATTCCATCAATTGTTCTTGCTACGCCCTGGTCCACAGGATTTTTCAAAAATAGATACTGAATTCCAAAATCTCCCAAAATTTTGCTTGAAGTTAGACCAGTTCCACTTACTAAATCAGTAATTGCATTTCGAACTGGCGTTGGAGTTGCGACAGCAAC
>WLJZ01000053.1 GCA_009701525.1 Actinomycetota bacterium | reverse complement strand
GGGCGATGTCTAATTGCTAATAATTTGCAGCAAGGGTTATGAACTCAGCAAGCGCCTTGGAATAGCTGTCGAACATAGGGCCGGGATTCAAATCTTGATCTACTAGTAAGTCGGCTCGATTTTCCAACATGATTGAATAGACCCGGGCATCTAGCTGATAGAAATCCAACGGAACATAGGTTCCGGCATAGGGCTGATTTAGAACGCTCTCCCCAAATCTGGCGAATTGCGATTGCGCAAGTTCTACCAGTGAGGCTGGAGTATGAAATGAATCGGTGCCAATACAAACTGGCGGCCGGGCCTGGCCGTGGTTTACCGCATTAGGGTGCTGCTGATTTCGGTAGGAATGGAAATCAATAATCAAAGCCTTGCCACATTCTTGTAATTTGGCATCAACTAAATCGGTAAGCGCTTTGGCATATGGATTGAAGTATTGTGAGATTAGCCCTGCGCCATCGAATTTAGGATCGCGAAGTTGTGCGCCTGTAGAACTCTTTAAATATACGGCGCCCATTCCCACTTGATTCATAATCTCGCGTTCATCTGGAAAGCGTTCTGGATCAATAACAAGGCGCGAGAATTTATTTATAAAGAGCGTTGGCGGCTTGGCCAAATTTGCAGTGGCATGGAGAACCATTTCAGCAGTCAGCGAATCGGTCATCTCATTTAATTCAGCTTCGAGATCGCTATCGTCTAGCAAAATTTCTCGCCTAACCTCTTCTGGAAGATATCTGGCTGAATGCGGAACATGAACGATTAAGTGTGAAGTTGGATCCCCTGCAATTACTTCAAAATTGCTAGCCACTAAAGGCGACCAGCTTCGTGGACTCGCTTTAAGAATTCTTTAGTTTCAGCTTGTTGAGGTGCTTCTAGAATCTGTGCCGGTGTTCCCCACTCTAGAATTTTTCCTTGGTGCAAGAAACAAACTTCATCTGCAACCTGTTTTGCAAAGCCCATTTCATGAGTCGCTAAAACCATCGTCATGCCTTCAATCTTTAAATCTCGAACTGTTGAAAGGACTTCATTTACTAAGACCGGATCTAGCGCAGAAGTAATTTCATCTAAAAGTAAGAGTCTTGGCGCTACCGCGATCGATCTAATAATTGCTACCCGTTGCTGCTGGCCGCCACTTAGGCGATCTGGATAATTCTCTGCCTTGTCGTGCAAGCCAAAGCGATCTAGTAATTTGTATGCGTTCTCGCGCGCAAGTTCTTTGGAAATTCCTTGAACCTTCATTGGCGCCAGCGTGATGTTGTCGATGACTTTCATATGCGGAAAGAGATTGAAGGATTGAAAGACAATTCCTAGCTTGCGGCGGACTTTATCTACATCGGCATCTACTGCTGTTATATCTTCACCATCTAAAACAATTGAGCCATCATCAATTTGATCTAAGAGATTGATACAGCGAAGCAAAGTTGATTTTCCAGAACCAGATGAACCGATAAATACCGTTGCGGTATGGACTGGCACGCTAAATGAAATATCTTCAAGGACAACTTCAGAGCCGTAGGACTTACGGACTTGTTTAACTTCAAGGACAGGTTGGCTCATGCCACACCAGTCGCATTCTGACGCTCAATAGATCGGCGAAGGGTGCGATCAGTGAAGCGAGTAAGTGGGATAGTGACTAGAAGGAAGATGATCGCAGCCATTACATATGGGGTGTAGTTAAAGCTTCGACTACTTGCA
Organism: Actinomycetota bacterium; assembly: GCA_009701525.1. Classification (GTDB taxonomy): domain Bacteria; phylum Actinomycetota; class Actinomycetes; order Nanopelagicales; family Nanopelagicaceae; genus AAA044-D11. Next base: position 4,425 of record WLJZ01000053.1, on the reverse strand, counting down.
ATCTGGGCGGCGCGGACGGCGTCTGTCACACCGAGAATTGAAACTAGGCCGGTGTCCTTAATTAAAGCGACCAAATCATTTAGCAATGGTGGGGTAACTCTTCTAAATGCTTGTGGCAGAACTACATAACGCAAGCTTTGAAAATGGCTAAGCCCAAGTGATCTGGCGGCAGCACGTTGGCTGGGATGAATCGTCAAGATTCCACTTCGAATAACTTCGGCAACGTATGCGGTGTAAGTAATAATGACGGCGATAGTTCCAAGAACTAAAACATTATTAGTCAGACCCTGGATTCGCAGAGCCGGGATTCCAAAACCAATTAATAAAATAACCAACAACATCGGGATGCCACGAAAGATATCTACATATAAGGTTGCCAAGATTCTAAAAGGCGCCAGCGCCGGTGATCTTGAGGTCCGAATAAGAGCGATGCTTAGCCCAAGAATCGCAACGCAGGTTGATGCAATCAAGGTAAGAGTTACGTTAGTTCCAAAACCAAGAATTATTTTCGGCAGAACTTCAACGCCGTATGCCCAAGCGAAAAATGTGTCAGATAGGGATTTCCAGCCGGGAGATGTGACTGCAATTAAGGCGAGTCCACCTATTACAACGATGCTTGAAACTACGGCAATAATTGAATTGCGAATATTGCGGGCTTTGCGGGCGGCCCGTCTTGTGATTTCAAGTTCACTTGGAACCCACTTGCCGCCAAAATCATAGGGCGCCGCACCGAAATGTGATTCGGATGGGCGCCCCATGTCATTACTCATATTAGGTTGGAGATTACTTTAAGAAAGGCGCTCCTGCAGCAGAAGTCAGCCACTTATTAGTGATCTTTTCTAGTTCGCCGCTCTTGCGGATTGCCTCTAGCGCGTTGGTAACGCACTTTGTGATTGGGCTGTCCTTAGCAAGTAGAAGTCCGGCGCCTTCATCAGCTGAACTTGAGTTCTCAAGTTGGCCAACAATGATTCCGTTATCAATTTCAGCAGCAGATAGATAGAAGGCTGTTGGTAGATCTACTACGAAGCCATCAATCTGTCCGTTCTTAAGAGCAGCAACACCAGCAGCGTTGTCATTGAAAACTTGTGGCTTTAGACCAAGCACATTTTCAACTGCATCGAGTGATGTGGTTCCAACTGCAGCCCCGATCTTTGGGCTCTTCGCCTTTAGATCTGCTATTGATTTTGCGCCATCAATCTTGCTTCCCTTGAAAGAGACGATTGATTGGTTTGACTTGTAATAAGAGGTTGAGAAATCAACGACCTTGGCACGTTCTGCAGTAATTGAATATTGCTGAATGTTGAAGTCGAAGGTCTTTGGTCCTGGTGCGATAGCGCCATCAAAAGTTGTACGAACCCATTTCACATTCTCATTCTTATAACCAAGTTCCTTTGAGATTGCATAAGCAACAGCTGCTTCAAAACCTTCGCCAGATTCTGGCTTATCGTTTAGAACCCATGGTGAATATGCAGGCTCACCAGTAGCGATTGTTAGAACCTCAGGAGTTACTGTTGAAAGCGCGCCAGCTTTACATTCAGCAGAAGCTGAAGCTGACTTGCTATCGCCTGAAGAACCGCAGCTTGTTAGCAGCAGAGCTGCAATTGCTAGCGGCGCAATTAACTTAAGTTTTTTCATTCTTCTCGCCCTTCACTTCCCTGATAAATAAATCATTGGGATTCCCCGAATTCGGGAATTCTAAGGAGAGTGGCTATTTAATGTCTAGTTGCTAATTGGTTGCATGTTGCTAATTGTCGAAGATTAATTGTGCTCACGCCATGCTGAAGTAATCGGCAATCTGCGATCTTTGCCAAATGCGCGCTTAGAAATCTTGGTTCCTGGTGGATATTGGCGACGTTTATATTCGGCGGCATCGACCATTCGAATAACTTTGGTCGCAAGTTCTAATTCAAATCCAGCTGCAAGAACTCCTGCCAGCCCCAAATCCTGATCGATATAGATGTGAAGAATTTGATCTAAGAGTAAATACTCTGGCAACGAATCGGTATCTTTCTGACCAGGGCGAAGTTCAGCGCTTGGCTCTTTTGAAATTGAATTCACCGGTATCGGTGGTATCGCGCCGTTCTTCGCTGCTTGGTCATTGCGCCACTTTGAGAGCGCCCAAACTTCAGATTTAAATAAATCCTTAATTGGCGCATATCCCCCAACAGCGTCGCCATACAAAGTTGAATACCCCACCGCTAGTTCAGATTTATTTCCAGTTGCTAAAACCAGATGACCTTCTTGATTTGATAGCCCCATCAAAGTCGTGCCACGAACCCGGGCCTGCACATTCTCTTCGGCCAATCCGGTGAGTCCAAGTTGAGTTAGAAAAGTTGAGACCATTGGTTCAATTTCAATAACACGATAATTAAGCCCGATGTTCTTAGCGAGTTCAGCAGCATCGGTTAGTGAATGATCTGATGAATATCTACTTGGTAGGCCAACGCCATAAACTCGATCCGCACCGATCGCATCAGCGGCAATGGCTGCGACTATCGCAGAATCTATTCCGCCAGAGAGTCCAAGAATTACTGATTTAAATTTATTCTTTTCAACATAGTCACGAAGTCCAATAACTAGGGCTTGCCAGGTCTGCGCCAAATCACTCATCGGATGGGCAATGCCGTGAGTTATTTTTTCATATGGTTCCAATGGGGTATCAGTGATAACCACGTCCGGGGTTGATGTTCGAAGTCGCAGATCTAAATCAACAACCATTAGACCATCGAAGAATTGTGGCGCTCTTGCAACAATGTCGCCATTAGCAGTTGCAACGATGCTGTCACCGTCAAAGACCAAATCATCTTGGGCGCCTGTCATATTCACATATGCCAGTGGAGCGCCAATATCTTTTGCACGCTTTCGAACTAACAACTGTCGAACATCTTCTTTAGCTCGCTCGAAGGGGCTGCCATTTGGAACTAGAACTAGTCCAGGAGTCCGCGCCTTTAGCTCTGCAACTGGTCCATCATCAACCCAGATGTCCTCGCAGATTGCGATCCCAATATCAACGCCATGAAAACGCACAACTAAAGATCGATCACCGGCAACAAAATTTCGAAACTCATCAAAGACGCCATAGTTCGGCAGATGGTGTTTTATATATGTCGCAACAACTTCACCGCGATAAACCAGAGCTACTGCATTTTGTGGTTTCTGTTCGGCGCTGCCATCCAAATATCCGATGATGGTAAGAATTTCACCTAAGCCTTGTTCTTCTAGGCGATCGGCAACTTCTAGAACTGCGGCTTTGCTGGCGCTGCGAAATGTTTGGCGAAGCGCCAAATCTTCAACTGGATATCCGGTCATAACCATCTCTGGAAAGAGCAGAACATTTGCGCCGGCGGTACTTGCCTTGGCCGCATATTCAAAAATCAAATCGCTATTGCCAGTTAAATCACCGAGCGTTGGGTTGATTTGAGCAAGGGCAATACGGAGTTGGCCGATAGCAAGCCCGCCGTTATTTCCCATGTGGCTAGCCTACCTGCACAACTATTGGTTACACTTTGCGATAGTTCAAATAGCGACCAGGGACCGAACGCCGGCTTTGAGTTCGCTAACTTTGAATACAGGAGCCTTGCATGTCTCTAAATAATCGGATTTCCATTTCGGATCTTGCTGCCTATAAGAAGCGCGGCGAAAAATGGGCGATGTTGACCTCGTACGAGCAGATGACTGCCGAAATTTTCGACGAGGCCCAGATCCCCGTACTACTGGTTGGAGATTCTGCAGGCAATAATTTCTTCGGAGCAGAGAACACAATTCCAGTCACTGTTGATGAGCTAATCCCCTTAACCCGCGCAGTAGTGAATTCAACATCGCGCGCGATGGTTGTCGCCGACTTCCCATTCGGCTCATATGAAAGTGGCCCTGATGCAGCGCTTGCTACTGGAATTAGATTTTTCAAAGAGGCCAAAGCGCACGCAATTAAATTAGAAGGTGGCGCTCGAGTTGTACCTCAGATAAAGCGACTGATCGAATCAGGAATCCCAGTTATGGGACATCTTGGTCTGACCCCGCAATCTGTTCATGCCCTTGGTGGTTTTAAAGTTCAAGGCCGGGGCGAGGATGCAGCCCGAATTATTGAAGATGCCAAAGCCCTTGAAGCGGCCGGAGTATTTGCTCTAGTTCTGGAATTAGTTCCCGAAGAGCTGGCAGAGCAAATAACAAAAACGCTTTCGATTCCAGTTATTGGAATTGGCGCAGGAGCTAAATGCGATGCCCAAGTCTTGGTCTGGACTGACTTAATGGGAATAACTAAGAGCGCACCAAAATTGGCAAAGGCCTATCGAAATCTTCGAATCGAGATGCTAAATGCCGCAAAAGAGTATGCGAGCGATGTTTCTTCTGGGCAATTCCCTGGGCCAGAGCAAACTTTTCACTAATTATTAACTAGATTATCGCCGTGCTCAAAAAGATTGCGGT
>WLJZ01000052.1 GCA_009701525.1 Actinomycetota bacterium | reverse complement strand
GAACTTCTAGCGTTGTCCCACGACGATGATCTTTAGTTGTAATAACTACATCATCAGGATTATCAACAATCCCCTTAACTAGATGCTCTAGCGCTTCATCAATCATTTTTATTCAGCAGCTTCTTCTGCTGGAGCTTCTGCTGGAGCTTCTGCAACAACTTCTACTGGAGCTTCTGCTACAACTTCTGCTGGAGCTTCTGCTACAACTGTTTCTGTTTCGACTTGGACTTCTTCAACAGCTGGAGCAGCCTTTGCCGCTAACTTTTCAGCAGCTTTCTTCTTAAGAGTAGTTGCGCCATCTGCTGGCTCATTCATTGCATCCTTGACGGCTGCTTCATAAGCAATTCGCTTGTGTGGTTTTTCAGCAATCTTCTTAAGTGTTCCTTCGCTTCCAGGAAGACCCTTGAACTTCTGCCAATCTCCAGTAATTTTTAGAAGTGCTGCTACTGCCTCAGTTGGTTGTGCACCAACAGATAACCAGTATTGCGCACGATCTGAAGTTACTTCGATTAGTGAAGGTTCTGATCCTGGTGAATAGCGACCGATCTCCTCGATTGCACGTGAGTTACGAGCTGCACGTGAATCTGAAACTACGATACGAAAATGTGGAGTACGGATTTTTCCCATACGCATTAATCTAATTTTTACGGCCACGAAGGCTTTCTCCTTGTTTTAATCGGTCTTTATCTCTTTGTGACAGTGGGAGCGTCACTCGGAAATTAAAACCTGTTTGAAAAAATCTTTCACCTCTTGGCGAAGATCGCTTGGGGGTAGAGGGCCCCTCGCAGATGGCTAATCTTGCCAGCCACGCCCGCATAACCCAAATTGTGGGTTTGAGGGCTAATTAGCTTTCGATAGCCCGTTTCGCTGGATTTCCTGAGCGGGATTTCTTCTTATTAATAACCTTTGCCGCGGGCGCCTTCGGCATCCCGGCAGGCAGCGCCATTCCTGGCGGCAATTGCATCCCACCTTTTCCACTTCGCATCTGCTTCATAACTTTTTGGGCTTGGCTAAAGCGTTCTACTAATGAATTCACATCTGAAACTTGGCGACCAGAACCTTTAGCGATTCGTGAACGTCTAGAACCATTTAAAACCTTTGGGTCATTGCGCTCGAGAGGTGTCATCGATTGCACGATTGATTGTGTCTTTACCAGTTCACCCTCATCGAATTGTTCAAGTTGTTTTTTCATTGCACCAGAATTTGCGCCTGGCAACATACCTAATAGCTTCGTCATGGAGCCCATTTTTTTCATTGCTTCTAATTGTGCTAAGAAATCATCAAGAGTGAAATCTTCACCACTCGCAAATTTGCTCTCCAACTTTGAAGCGGTATCACTATCAAAGGCGCCCTTAGCTTGTTCGGCAAGTGTGGCAATATCGCCAAGACCAAGAATTCGAGAGGCCATCCGGTCTGGATAGAAAAGATCAAAATCACTCACCTTTTCTCCAGTTGCCGCAAACATAATCGGCTTGCCAGTTATCTGCGTAATTGAAAGCGCAGCGCCGCCACGAGCATCGCCATCTAATTTAGTTAGAACAATCGCGTCAAAACCAACACCATCTAGGAATGCCTTCGCCGTATTTACCGCATCTTGCCCAACCATTGCATCAACGACATATAGAACTTCATCTGGATTAACTGCATCACGGATCGATTTAGCTTCTTTCATTAATTGCGCATCAACGCCGAGACGACCGGCGGTATCAACAATGACAATGTTATGTAATTTATCTTTAGCGAAAGCTAGACCGTTCTGGGCAACCGTTATTGGATTGCCAACACCATTTCCAGGTTCTGGTGCAAATACTGGAACTCCAACACTTTCACCAACTACTTGAAGTTGAGTGACAGCATTTGGACGTTGTAGATCTGATGCAACCAACAGTGGCGTATTGCCTTGATCTTTCAAATACTTAGCCAATTTTCCTGCCAGCGAAGTTTTTCCCGCGCCTTGTAGACCAGTTAACAGAATTACAGTTGGCGGCTTCTTTGCCAATCTAATTCTTCGCGCACTTCCACCCAGGATCTCGACCAGAAGAGAATTAACAATTTCAAATACTGCATTTGCTGGGTTGGTGGATTTATTCAACTCATCAAGAACGCCATCAGTTCGCGCTTTAAGTTCGCTAATAAATGAATCAACGACACTTAGTGCGACATCTGAGTCGAGAAGTGCGGCCCGAATTTCATTTGAAATTTCATCGATATCCCCAGATTTGAGGCGGCCTTTGTTTCGCAGAGATGCAAAGGCACCTTGAAACTTTGCCGATAAGGATTCGAACATGGGGACGAGGTTACTAGTTAAAGGTGCGTGATTAAAATATTTTCGACTTTTGTCGCTAACAATTGTGCCCGTTCTCCAGTTAGTGGCTGCCCTGATAAATCTGTCACATAGAGGGTGTCAAAAGCTTCGGCCCCAAGTGTCGAGACAATCGCAGATTTAATGTCAACGCCGAATCTTGAAATTGCGCGAGCTACGGAGAAGAGAATTCCAGGGCGATCGTGCATTCGAACTTCAATAATTGTGGCATTTGTTGCAAGATCATTTGAAGCAAAGACGACAGGTGGTGGGGTCGGAATTCCAGGATATTTTCGGTAATTCTCAATGCGCTCTTCAATTTTCCGTCCCAAATCAAGATCGCCGGAAAGGGCCTTCTTCAATTGATCTAGGAGTTTTTCTGCTGTTGGCATCACGGCATTCGCATCTAATTCAACAAGCCATCGCATTATCGCAATGTCATCGGTAGTTCTAGTTTTTGCCGAGCGCACATTGAGCCTTGAAATAGTCATCAAACCTGCAACTGCAGATAGCAAACCAGTCTGATCTTTAGCAATAATCTCGATTTCGATCTGCTCTTTATTTTCAGGACCATCAACTATTGAAATTTTAAGGTCTTCTGTAATCGGTTCGATGGGAAGTAAATCTGGTTGTGAAACTGGTTTAATGCCGGCCATCGCCTCTAGACATCTAGAAACTAAATTGGCTACAAGCCCAGCTTTCCAATCGCTCCAACCTGATTTTCCAGTTGCTTCGCCATCGGAGATGCTGAGCGCATGTAAAAGTTGAAGGGACTCGGGGTCCTTTAATTTATCTACAACAAAAGCAATTGTTGCGGGATCTTCAAGATCGCGCCGAGTAGCAACTGCAGAAAGAAGAAGATGCTCTCGAACCAGAAGCGCAATTTGAGCACAATCAGCCTCATCAAAACCTAAACGCATTGCAAGTGGAACAATTAACTCTTCGCCATATTCAGAGTGATCCTTATCTGGAAATCCCTTACCGATGTCATGAAAGAGCGCAGCAACAAGAAGAATGTCTGCTCGCTTTACGGTACGAGTTAAGTTGGCAGCTCGAACGGCAGTTTCAAGCATGTGGCGATCAACAGTATGTCGATGTAGAACATTTCGCTGCGGCAAGAAACGCACATGCGACCACTCAGGTATCCACTTTTCGATTAGGCCCTCTTGATCTAGCGCTTCAAAGACTCTAATCATCGAGGTTCCAGCACCGATTAGCGAAACTAAATCGTTTAGCGCCTCCTTCGGCCATGGAGTTGGAAGCTCTAAAAAATTCTCGGCCAATAAGACACATGCATCAATCGAAAGTGGCAGACCTCGCTGTGCTGCAGTTGCAGCTGCTCGCAACCCGAGAGCTGAATCAGATGTAACTGGATAGTCATTTTCGATTGTGATTTCAGAATTTAGAATCACTAAGCCCTTATCAATATTTTGAGGCTTGCTCTTCTTAAACCAACCTTTTGAATCAGAAGAATCAATACGATGCCAGGTTAAGTCCATTAAATAATCAACAGCACGTGCCGCTTTTGCGACTTCAAGCATAAGTTCATCAGCATCTTTAAATTGCATAATTGCTGCGACTCGATCTTGTTCGGTCAATAACAATTGATCTTTTGCTTTAAGACTTTCGCCATGAAGGACATCTCGAACATTTGATAGCAGAGCTTCGGATTCGCCAACGCGGGCTAAGGAAACCGTAACGGCGCCAGACATTTCAATCGCCCGGAGCGCATTTATATCTCGAAGTCCACCGCGGGCTTCTTTAAGGTCGGGCTCTAATAAAAAGGCCAACTCCCCTGATCGCAACTCTCGATCTTGAATAGATTTGCGCAACTTAGGTAGATACTTGCCCGCATTTCGCCGCCAATTCTCTAGAGCATCAGATGAAACAGCGCTCGAAATTTCAGAATTTCCAGCAATGTGTCGCAGGTCCAATAAGCCAAGTGCAACGCGAATATCTTCACTTGCCACTTCTCGGGTTTCACTTCTAGTTCTAACCGAATGATCCACAGCTCTTCCTTGATCCCAGAGTGGATAGAGAAATGCGTTCACAAATTCCGAAATTACTTCTGACTTTTCGCTTCCGTCATGGAGGATTAATAAATCTAAATCGGATCCTGGTGAAAGCTCACCCCGACCATAGCCTCCGACTGCTGCAAGAGATATTGCGTCAGGCTTTGACAAGTAATTATCTGCGGCTTGCAAAAAAGAAACCCGGAGCGCACTATCAATCTTGTTAGATCGATCGCGACGCTCACGGGTTCCCACGGAGTTACTCTACTTACTTGCTATTTAAATTGCGTCAGTTCCGCGCTCTCCAGTACGAACGCGAACGATGTTATCTACCGGAGATGACCAAACTTTTCCATCTCCAATAGCGCCAGTTGATGCAGCCTTAACGATTACATCAATAACTTTCTCTGCCTCCGCACCATCTACTAGAACTTCTAGTCGAATCTTTGGAATTAGATCAACTGTGTATTCAGCTCCGCGATAGACCTCTGTGTGTCCACCTTGGCGACCAAATCCGCTCGCTTCTGAAACTGTCATTCCAGTAATGCCGAAGGCGGTTAGCGCTTCTTTGACATCTTCCAATTTAAATGGCTTGATAATTGCGGTAATTAGTTTCATAGTGATGAACCTCCTCGTGATGAGCTATACATTTCATATGCTGATTCAGCATGTTCATTTAGATCGATGCCTTCAACTTCTGCATCTCTCTTTACTCGGAAGCCCATTGTCTTCTCGATAGCAAATCCGATTATCAGAGTTGCAACAAATGAGTAAGCCGCGACTAATGCCACACCAATTGCCTGCTTTCCAAGCAACCCTGCGCCACCGCCATATAACAAACCATCAATACCAACGCTATTTACAACGCTAGCACCGAAGATTCCAATTGAAAGAGAACCCCAGATACCGCCGACTAAGTGAACGCCAACAACGTCTAGTGAATCATCGAAGCCAAACTTGTACTTAAGTCCAACTGCAAGTGAGCAGAGGATTCCGGCGATGAAACCGATTACAACTGCCGCCCAAGGTGCAACGAATGCGCAAGCCGGAGTAATCGCAACTAAACCAGCAACAGCGCCAGATGCTGCGCCTAGTGAAGTTGGATGTCCATTGCGAATCTTTTCAACGAGTATCCAACCTAGAAGTGCGCCAGCAGTAGCAACTTGAGTGTTCATAAATGCTAAGCCCGCAATTCCATTTGCAGCAAGTGCTGATCCAGCATTAAATCCAAACCAACCAAACCAAAGTAGACCAGAGCCCAACATTACTAATGGAAGTGAGTGTGGACGCATTGCTTCTTTGCGCCAACCAACTCGCTTGCCAAGAATAATCGCAAGTGCAAGGCCAGCAGCACCAGCATTAATGTGAACCGCAGTTCCACCAGCAAAGTCTTCAAGTCCCTTACCTGCAAGATAACCAACACCAGTTACTTCATCGCCAACTTTGTGACCAAAGGCGAATACCCAGTGCGCAACTGGGAAGTAAACAACGGTCGACCAAATAGCAACAAATACTGCCCATGCTGAAAACTTTGCACGATCAGCAATAGCACCTGAAATTAGCGCTGGCGTAATAATTGCAAACATCAGCTGGAAAGCTGCAAAGACAAGTAGTGGGATTGGATATGTGCCACCGTTGTTGGTGAACTCATTTACTTGTGATCCCAGACCTGAAAGTGAGAATCCGCCATACCAAGGTGAATCAGATGTGTAACCGAAAGCTAACTCGTAACCATAGAAAACCCAGAGCACGCTAACGATTCCAATCGTGATCATGGACATCATCATCATATTTAGAACGCTTTTGCTTCTAACCATTCCGCCGTAGAAGAAGGCGAGGCCAGGTGTCATAAGGAGAACAAGTGCTGTACTCGCTAACATCCAAGCTGTATCGCCTGAGTTAAGAACTACATCCATATTTAACTTCCTTCACAAATTTAACGAATTTCCTGCTT
>WLJZ01000051.1 GCA_009701525.1 Actinomycetota bacterium | reverse complement strand
TGTTGCGAGTCTGCGAACTTTATAGCTCAAGGAAAATTACTTCTTTAGTTCAGCAACAATGTAATCAATACAAGCAGTCAACTTCTCGACATCACTTGGATCAACCGCAGGGAACATACCGATACGCAATTGGTTCTTGCCAAGTTTGCGATATGGGTCAGTATCTACAATGCCATTTGCCCGAAGAATCTTCGCAATTTCAAGGGCATCGATCGCATCATCAAAGTTAATTGTTCCGACAACTTTGGAACGCATTGCAGGATCAACAACGAATGGTGTTGTGTAATCGTTCTTCTCTGCCCATGTATAAAGATGCGCAGAAGATTGTGCAGAACGACCAGCTGCAAACTTAAGGCCACCGTTTGAATTCATCCATTCAATCTGTTCGGCAAGCAAGATAAGTGTTGCAAGAGCTGGGGTGTTATAGGTCTGATCTAAGCGTGAATTATCAATTGCGATTGTTAGATCGAAGAAAGCTGGAATAAATCGACCGCTCTCTTTGATTTTCCCAACGCGAGCAATTGCAGCTGGGCTCATGATTGCAATCCAGAGTCCGCCATCTGAAGCGAAAGATTTTTGTGGTGCAAAGTAGTAAACATCGCACTGTGACATGTCGACATCTAGTCCACCAGCGGCAGAGGTTGCATCGACTAATACAAGTGCGCCTTCGGTGCCGGCTGGGCGAGTAATTGGCATTGCAACACCTGTGCTTGTTTCATTATGAGTTAGTGCGTAAACATCAACGCCAGCTTCTGCAACTGCAACCGGGTGTGCACCTGGTTCAACCTTGATAACTGTTGGATCATCTAAGAACGGCGCATCTTTTGCAGCAGCAGCAAACTTTGAAGAAAATTCACCAAATACTAAGTGCTGGGATTTCTTTTCGATTAAACCAAATGTTGCGATATCCCAAAATGCAGTTGAGCCACCATTTCCTACGATAACTTCATAACCTTCTGGCAGATTAAATAGTGAGGTAAGACCAGTGCGAACTCGGTTAACAACGTTCTTAACTGGCTTCTGGCGATGTGATGTTCCAAGAATTGATGTCCCACTATTTGCAAGTGCAGCAAGTGCTTCTGGACGAATCTTTGATGGGCCGCAACCAAAACGACCATCGACTGGCTTCAAATTATCTGGAATTTTAATATCGCTCATGGGTAGAGCCTAAGGGTTGAGGCGTTTAACTTGCCAATCGATTTTCTGTGAATCAGAGCGCACATAACGTAAACGATCATGCAATCTGGAATGGCGCCCTTGCCAAAACTCGATGCTCTCTGGGCGCACTAAATATCCGCCCCAATAATCTGGCCGTGGAACCTGGCTTCCTTCTGGATACTTCGCAGCTATCTCGGCATATCGTCTTTCTAGAACTTCTCTAGATTCCAATTCTTCAGATTGGGCACTTGCGATGGCGCCAACTTGGCTGCCCCATGGGCGAGATGCAAAATAGCTATCACTTTCTTTTTCGCTAACTTTTTCCGCGGTGCCAACAATTATTACTTGACGTTCCATTGAGTACCAAGGAAAGAGCAGCGAGACTTTAGGAACTTCGGTGATTGCCTTTGCTTTACGAGATAAATAGTTTGTAAAGAAAGTAAAGCCCTCGGTTGAAACATCTTTCAATAGAACGGTTCGTCCAATTGGTGCGCCATCAGTAATCGTTGATAGCACCATCGCATTTGCCTCAACCACCATAATATTTTCAGCTGCCTCACCGAGCCACTTCTTAAATTGTGCGATCGGATCTAGGTCAAGGTCTAAATCGGCTAATCCGGCCTGGCCATATGAAAGGCGCATCGCCCGAATGGTCTCCCGATTGATTTCGCTCATGGTTGTATCTAACTTCACTTTTGCCCCGCGTGCACCTTGCAGGCTCGGCAGCTTTTCGAGTTTGGTTTCATCCGTAAAAGTGTGGAGAATATGCGCAACTAATTGAGGGAGCCCGTCGTGTCAGATAGTTTCAAACCCGGTCTTGAAGGTGTTATTGCATTTGAATCAGAAATTGCCGAGCCGGATAAAGAAGGTAGCGCGCTTCGCTATCGCGGAGTAGATATTGAAGATCTAGTTGGCCGCGTAACTTTCGGAAACGTATGGGGCTTGTTAGTAGATAACGAATTTAATCCAGGACTTCCTGCAGCAGAACCATTCCCAATCCCAGTTCACTCTGGCGATGTGCGCGTTGATGTGCAATCTGCAATTGCAATGTTGGCACCAGCTTGGGGATTCAAACCACTTTTGGACACAACAGATGAAGAAGCACGTGTTCAACTTGCTCGTACTTCAGTAATGGTTCTTTCATATGTCGCACAAGCTGCACGTGGAACCGCGCCAATGGTTCCGCAATCAGAAGTTGATAAGGCACACACTGTTGTTGAAAGAATGATGATCAGATGGCGCGGTGAACCAGATCCACTTCATGTTCGTGCCGTTGATGCTTATTTCGTATCTGCCGCTGAACATGGAATGAATGCATCAACATTTACTGCCCGCGTTATTGCATCAACGGGCGCAGATGTTGCGGCATCAATTTCTGGCGCAATCGGTGCCATGTCAGGACCACTACATGGTGGCGCACCTGCACGTGTACTAAGCATGATTGAAGCAGTCGAAAAAACCGGCGATGCAGTTTCATATGTAAAGGGTGTTCTAGATCGCAAGGAACGTCTGATGGGATTTGGTCACCGCGTTTATCGCGCTGAAGATCCACGTGCTCGCACACTTCGTCGTATTGCAAAAGAACTAAATGCTCCACGTTATGAAGTTGCTCTTGCACTTGAGAAGGCAGCACTTGCCGAGCTTCACGAACGTCAACCAGATCGCGTTCTAGAAACAAACGTTGAATTCTGGGCGGCAATTGTTCTAGATTTCGCAGAGATTCCAGCTCACATGTTCACATCAATGTTTACTGCAGCTCGCACCGCGGGTTGGTCAGCACACATTCTTGAACAGAAGCGGACTGGTCGAATTATTCGTCCATCTGCTCGCTACGTCGGACCTGCACCTCGCAAAGTAAGTGAAGTTAAGGGCTGGGATGATTCAGTCCACTCACTCCACAACTAAACGCAATATCTTCTGGTTTAGAAGAGATCTGCGTTTATCCGATAATCCAGCGCTAATTGCTGCCTTAGAGAATTGCGATGAATTAATTGCAGTTTTCATTCTTGATGAAAAATTAATCAAGCAGAGCGGAAGCAAACGTCTGGCTTACTTGGGCAACTCACTTCGTGCTCTGGATGAATCACTTGATAATAAATTACATGTGATGGTCGGGGATCAGGTAGAAGTTCTAAATTCTTTAATTAAAAGATATGGCGCAAGTGAAGTTCACATCAGCCAAGAGTTCGAACCTTATGGCGCGGCACGCGACTTGAGGGTAGAGGCTGCGGGAATTAATTTAGTTAGAACCGGAAGTCCATATGCAGTTGCTCCAGGTCGAGTTTTAAAGCCAAGTGATGCAACGCCATATCGGGTTTATACCCCGTTCTATAAAGCTTGGTGCGTACATGGTTGGCGCAAACCTGCAAGTAAACCTGCGAAGATAAATTTAGTCACACCCGAGGCTGGCGATCGCAATTTTGTGGATTGGAAAGTCCCAGAAGGTTGTGAGATTCCTCTGGCTGGTGAAGTTGCGGCACTTGCAAGATGGAAAGAATTTAAAAAAGAAGCGCTTGCTAGCTATGACACTGAACGAAATAATGCAGGAGTCGATGGCACTAGTAAATTAAGTGCGCATTTAAAATGGGGCGAAATTCACCCACGTACTCTGCTTGCAGACCTTGGTACAAGCAGCGCTCATGATGTCTATCGCAAGGAGATTGCTTGGCGTGAATTTTATGCCGATGTACTTTTTAACAATCCACATACCGAAAATGATTACTACGCACCCAGATTTAAAAACATGCGCTATGACGAACCTGGCGAAAAATTTAAGGCTTGGTGTGAAGGTCGAACCGGATATCCATTTGTGGATGCTGCAATGCGCCAGATTGTTAAAGAGGGTTGGATGCATAATCGAACTCGGATGGTTGTTGCCTCATTCTTAGTTAAGGATCTGCATTTGGAATGGCAACTTGGCGCAGACTTCTTTATGGAACATCTAGTTGATTTCGATGTGGCTTCAAATTCACACGGTTGGCAGTGGACGGCTGGATGTGGCACTGACGCATCGCCTTACTATCGAGTGTTTAACCCAATCGAACAAGGAAAGCGTTTCGATGTTAACGGCGATTACATTCGGAAATATGTTCCAGAGCTTGCACATTTAACTGCCGACCAAATTCATGAACCATGGGAGTTCTTAGATGGATATTCCAAAGGTTATCCAGAGCGAATTGTTAACCATGCAGTGGAGCGCATCGAATCACTTGCGCGACTAGAAGAGATTAAGCCGAATTAATCGGGGCCTGGATATATCCAGCGCCACTTCGCTTTGCTTCATACATCGCGGTATCGGCTCGTTTCAATAGCTCCTCTTTAGTTGTTGTTGGACCTTGCGTTGTGACACTTCCAATACTTACTCCAACTTTCACATCACCGACCGATAACGTGAATGGATAGGTGCATGTTGCACGAAGTGCGAGGGCAACATCATTTCCAATATTTCGTTCACCGTAGACAATTACACCAAACTCATCGCCACCAAGTCTTGCAAGCAAAATGCCCTCGGCCAGAACTCGACCGAATCTAGTTGTGATCTGTTTTAGCAATTGGTCACCAACAGCATGTCCATAATTATCATTGACCGCTTTGAAGCCATCTAGATCTAATAACAACAAGGTGCCATTCTTTCGCCGTAAGAGTTCTAGCTCAGCAATAAATCTGCGACGATTAGGTAGCCCAGTTAGCTCATCAGTTCTTGCATGTTCGCGATCATCTCCAGTTAATTTCGCATCACGTAAAGCGAGTGCCATCCGGATAAATGCGAGCGAGATAGTTGTGAATGCAAGAGCTATGACAAAGATTGGAAAATAGTTTGCCCGCATTGCGCCATACCCGAGAATACTGGCGCTAAGTATTAGCGCAGAAGTTGTTGCCCAAGTATTTATATGTCGCTCTTTAATTTCGGTCTCGCCACCATGAAACCAGAGTGCATTTGCAATTAAGGCTAAACCTAAGAGCCAGCCATCATCGGATAAAGCTGCGAACTCATAACCCGATGTTGCTGAAAGGAGAAGAAAGAGCAGATCGGTAATTGCGAAAATTACTACACCCGCGAACATGGCCAGACTTCGCAGACTTCGGTGCTGTAGAACAACAAGCGAAAGGCTGACTGCGACAAGTATTAAATCGCCAATCGGATAGAGAATTGAGAGAAAAACTTCAAAAGGTGAGCCATCAAAGGCAAGCAGGGCAGGGCGCAATAGCAGGCTAGAAATTAAACTCGAAGTTCCAAGTGCAATGATGGCGGTATCTAAAATTTCTAGTGCTGAAATTTTCTTTGTCACTGCTAGAGCGCGGATAATTCCGAGAAAAACTAGGGGATAAAAGGAGGTATAACAGATATCGATTATGCGTTCGGAAACTGCAAATGTGTAGAACGAGTTCCAAGTTGAGAAAGTAGAGCCCAGCGCCCAAATAAATATTGCTAGTGAAATTGAATTTCGAGCAAGACGATCATTTACCTTGGGAGATTTCCACGCAACATATGCGGCGATGAATGCAATTAGATTAAAGAGTATTAAATCGGGAACAATCGTCGGCAAATGAAAAGCCACCCGAATTATCAGGTGGCTGATCAATAAGAGAAATACTCCTACTCTCGCCATTTAGCGAGCGTAGAGGTAAAACTAGGTCTTACTTACAAGAAGATGTGACGCTGGCCTTGATTGCTTCAAGTCCGGCAGCATTCTTTGCATCTTGCTCAGTTGCAGAAGCAACTTGTGCTTGCAGGCTTGAAATGTTGGCTTGAGCGTCAGCGATACGTTGCTTATTGCGATCAATTCCTTCTTGAACTGTTGCAATCTGCTTCTTCTCAGTCTCAGATGGATTCTTTGGGTACGAGAGCATGTTCTTGCTCCAGGTATCAACATTCTTCTGAGCTGAAGCTAATTGGCGCTCGTTTGTCGCAATTGAACGCTTCGCTGCATTAACTGCCGCAGTTGTTGTGGCGGTATTTGAAGCTGTGATTGAGAGCGCGCTCTTGTAATTCGCATTTGCATCTAAACAAGGCTTTGAAACCCAAACTAATTTTGCAGAAGTAGTAGCTGGATTCTTTGCGCAGGTATATGACAATTTTCCGATTGTTGCCTTAGCTTTAGCAGGCTTACAAGCCTTATAAGGTGTTGCAGCTGATGCGCTCGAAACATTTACAAACGTTCCGGCAAGCACAAGAGCCACGATTGATAGCGCTGAAATTTTCTTTGACACTTTAACCTCCAACAAAATAACAATTAGGCCACCACTTAAAGTGGTTTGAATAAGGG
>WLJZ01000050.1 GCA_009701525.1 Actinomycetota bacterium | reverse complement strand
CTTGGCTGCGGAGGAGATCGCGATAAAACAAAACGTCCAATTATGGGAAGCGGATTGTTGAGTGGATCGGATCTTGCAATTTTTACGAGCGATAATCCACGGAGTGAATCGCCAGAAAAGATTCTCGAAGAGATGGTTTCAAATTTAGATTTGAGCGAGAACGCCGCGGTAATAGTTGATCGGCGTGAAGCAATTGCGTTAGCTGTAGCAAGTGCGCTGCCTGGTGACTGTGTGATTGTTATGGGCAAGGGCCACGAAGTTGGACAAGAAATCGCAGGGGTTAAGTTGCCTTTTGATGATCGAATTGAACTTGCCAGAGCAATTGAGGAACTCTCATGATTTCAATGTCGCTCGCGGAAATAGCCGAAATTACGGGTGGTGAACTCTTAAATATTGATGGTGCAAAAACTACTTCGGCATATCCAGTTATCAACTCTAAAATTGCAGATTCCCAGACCTTCTTTGCAGCATTCGTGGGCGAGAGCGTCGATGGCCATGACTTCATTGAAGCTGCAATTGCGAACGGCGCCCAATTTGCAATGGTTAGTCGCGATACAAAATTTCCTGCAATAAAGGTAACTGATGTTCGGGAAGCGCTAACCAAATTAGCAATTAATCTTCGCGAAAAGCTTGCCTCGCTCACAGTTATTGGAATTACCGGATCTCAAGGAAAGACCACAACTAAAGATTTATTACGGCATGTCTTAAGTGTTGCAGGTGAAACTGTGGCCCCTGCTGAATCTTTAAATAATGAATTAGGTGTTCCGCTACTTCTTCTTCGATGCACTGAGAGCACCAAGTATTGCATCGTTGAAATGGGTGCCCGACACCTTGGAGATATTTCACATTTAACCAAAATCGCAAAACCAAATATTGGCGTTGTACTTGGAGTTGGCAAGGCACATGTTGGGGAATTTGGTAGCCGTGAAGTGATTGCTAAAACTAAATCTGAGTTGATTTCAGGGATCCAAAGTAAAGGTATTGCAATTCTTGGAACATATGATGAATTCACGCCAAAGATGGCTGTACCTAACGGAGTAGCCACGCTATTTTTTGGTGAGAAAAGTAGTTGTGATATTCGTGCTGCAGATATTGAAGTACGAGAAGGTCGTGCGCATTTTGATTTGGTAACTCCAGATGGTCGCGCTGCAGTTAGTTTGCAACTTCTTGGTATGCATCAAATTGCTAATGCACTTGCCACTGCGGCGGTAGCAACTGCCCTTAAAATTCCGATTGACTCAATTTCAGCGGCGCTTTCAACAGCTGAGGTTTCAAGCAAATGGCGGATGGAAATTTCAACCGTAAATGAAATCGTATTAATCAATGATTCTTATAATGCCAATCCAGAGAGTATGTCCGCGGCGCTGCGAACTCTTGCGCTAATTTCCCAGGAAACTGGGGGAGTAAGTTGGGCATTTCTCGGCAAGATGCAAGAACTCGGCGAGTCATCCGCAACCGAACATGCTGCAATTGGCAGACTCGCTTCTGAGATTGGAATAGATCATCTGGTGGCGATTGGCAATCGCGAATATCTCGATGATTTAGCGGTCGAGAGTGGTGGAGGCGAAATCGCTGTGCATTATTTCGATGACAAAGAGAGCGCGCTTTCACTAGTAGAACATTTAATACCTGGAGATGTGGTTTTAGTTAAGGCCTCACGTGCAGGTGAATTTAATTTGCTAGCGGATGGAATTGTTGAAGGATTGAAGGGAGAGAGCGAGTGAAAGGAATTGTTTTTGCTGGCGCCATCTCGCTTCTATTAAGTTTTATCTTCACACCAGCTTTGATTCGCATTCTTTCGCGCAGAGGTGTTGGCCAGATGATTCGCGACGATGGCCCAAAATCGCATCACGTTAAACGCGGTACTCCAACCATGGGTGGAATAGTTTTAATACTTTCCAGTGTTGTTGCATATTTTGCTAGCCATGCGATTACTGGAATTGGAATTACTGCTTCGGCACTTCTTGTTATGGGACTTATTGTCGGATTGGGATTAGTTGGCTTTACCGATGACTGGCTGAAAATTTCTAAGAAACAATCACTTGGCTTGAATGCAAAGCAGAAGTTATTTGGTCAGGCAGTTATGGCGGCGGGATTTGCTTATGCCGGATTACATTTTAAGGACAGCACTGGCTTAGCGCCGATTTCAAATTATTTATCTGGCGTTCGTGATACCTCAATAAAGCTTGGAATGGTCTTAGTAATTCTCTGGATTATTTTTCTAGTTCTGGGAAGTTCGAATGGTGTAAATCTCACAGATGGTTTGGACGGCCTAGCAACAGGCGCTGCCATAATGACATTCCTTTCTTTCATAGTTATCGGGGTCTGGGAGTTTGGACAGAGTTGCGCAATTTCTGATGTCGCTCAGTGTTACAACGTTCGAGATCCACTTGATATTGCAGTTCTATCGGCAGCACTTGCTGGCGCATGTGCCGGTTTCTTATGGTGGAATGCTTCACCAGCAAGAATTTTTATGGGAGATGTTGGATCACTTGCACTCGGTGGCGCTATCTCTGGAATCGCAATCGTGCTTCGAGTCCAGGCACTTCTAGCAGCGCTTGGTGGACTATTTGTATTGATAACTTTGTCGGTAATTATTCAGACTGGTTACTTCAAACTTTCTGGTGGCAAGCGCGTATTTAAAATGGCACCCCTGCAGCATCATTTTGAATTGATGGGTTGGGGCGAAGTTACAATAGTTATTCGCTTCTGGATCTTGGCCGGAATGAGCGTTGCGGCAGGTCTAGGACTCTTCTATGGCCAATGGGTTGTTTCACAATAATGTCTTACATCGCAGAACTTAAAAACAAGAATATTTTAATTATTGGTGCCGGCACTACTGGAAAATCAGTAGCTAGATATCTTGAAAATATCGGTGCAAGATTTCAGATTATCGATGAGAAAGCTGCGACCCTAGATGGTGCCGAAATTCTCAATAACGTTCCAGAAGATGAAAGCTTTGACCTAGCAATAGTTTCTCCGGGCTGGCGGAAAGATCATTCAATTATTGAAAACCTTAGCGCTAAGGGAATTGAAGTAATTAGCGAAATCGATTTTGCTTGGAATCTAAAGATGGAATTAAATCCAGAACAGAAGTGGGTTGCACTTACGGGCACTAACGGTAAAACAACAACAGTTCAAATGCTTGAGTCGATTTTAATCTCGGCTGGTGCCAACGCTATCGCCTGCGGAAACGTCGGAACCACAGTAATTGAGGCCGTGACAAGTGAAAATAAGTTTGCAATATTAGCAATCGAGCTTTCGTCATTTCAGATTGATTGGAGCACGCTGCCAATTTATGAAGCGGTCGCAATTTTGAACCTGGCAGAAGATCATCTCGATTGGCATGGAAGTTTTTCGGAGTATGCAAATGCCAAGATGAAGTTATTAAATCAGAGCAAGCTCGCAGTTCTAAACTTAAATGACCCAGAAGTGATTTTACGAAGCGCTGGATGGACGGGGCGAAAAGTTTTCTTCGGTTTTGATACGCCACAGAGCGGGGAGATTGGTTTAGTTGAAGAGTTATTGGTTGACCGCGCATTTGTAACAGCCAGCGATGCTGCAGAAGAGATTGCAGAATTAAACGATATTAAGCCTGCGGTTCCTCATAATGTGGCAAATGCCATGGCTGCTTCTGGCCTAGCTTTGGCCCTTGGAATTGCGCATCCAGTTGTGAAAAAAGGTATTGCAAGCTTTAAATTAGATAAACACCGTCTGCAGAACGTGCTCTCAAAGGATGGAATTGATTGGGTAAATGATTCGAAAGCCACCAATCCACATGCAGCAACTGCAGCGCTGCTATCTCATCTATCAAATATTTGGATTGCTGGTGGATTAGCCAAAGGCGCAAAGATGGATGAATTGATCTCACGTACCAACTCGCGAATTAAAGCGGCAATCCTCATCGGGAAAGATGCCGAATTAATTGCTAAAGCCCTGACTAAACATGCGCCAGAAACCCCGATACATCGCATCGCAGATAATAAAAACCCAGCAGATTTGATGGATGAAGTTATTAACTGCGCCAAAAATATTGCTAGTGCGGGCGATACCGTTCTACTGGCACCCGCCTGCGCATCAATGGATCAATTTTCGTCATATGCCCAACGCGGCGAGCTCTTCATCGATTCGGTTTCTAGATTGGTTGCAAGATGAAGAAGCGGATTCGCAGTCAAGGTCAGGCCTATGCAAACTTTCTTTCAAAGCCAACTGCCTCATATTTGATGATTCTTGGAAGTGCTGGCGCACTAGCAGGACTCGGACTAGTAATGGTGCTCTCTGCTTCATCGGTTACTGCGCTCTCTGAATCCGGAAGCGCCTATTCAATCTTCTTAAAGCAACTACTTTTCCTAGTAATCGGTATTGGAATTTCAGTAGTAACGATGCGAATGCATCTTTCGCATTGGGAGAGTCTGGCAAAGATTGCCCTTCCCATCGGTTTTGTTGCCCTGACGTTGCCAATTTTCCTAGGTAGTTCGGTCAATGGAAATCGCAACTGGATTCCAATTGGGCCATTCACACTTCAACCAAGTGAATTTGCCAAGCTAGCTTTAATTCTTTACTGCGCACTAATGTTACGAAAGCATCTAGATCGAAAAGCTCGCGGAATAGCTTCTAGCTCGGTTGGGATTGTTGCCGTCGGAACAGTCTCATTTCTTCTGCTAATTCTTGCGGGTCGAGATCTTGGAACTGCTGTAATCGTCGCCGGAATAGTCTTTGGAATGTTATTCATTGCTGGAACGGAACTAAAAGTCTTAGCTGGAATTTCATCAATTTTCATTATCGGTGGCCTGGCTTTGGCAATTACTGAGCCAGCACGTCTTCGTCGTTTTCAAGCGGTAATTGATCCATTTGCTCCCGAGATTTATAAGTTAGCTGGTTGGCAGCCAGCACATAGTCTTATGAGTCTTGCAAGTGGTGGTTTATTTGGTGTTGGTATCGGAGCAAGTAAGCAGAAGTGGGCAAATCTCGCCGAAGCTCACACTGACTTTATTTTTTCAGTAATTGGTGAAGAGTTGGGCTTGCTTGGAACGATGACCGTAATCGCACTTTTTGGAATTCTAATTTTTGCAATTTTTAGAGTTGCCATAAATACTAAAGATCTCTTTCAAAAATATGTAGTAACGGGAATCGGCTGTTGGATAATCCTTCAGGTTCTGGTTAATTTGATGACAGATGTTGGAATTGTTCCAGTAATCGGCGTGACGTTGCCATTCATCTCTTATGGTGGTTCATCTTTGGTTGCTAACTGCATAGCGCTCTCATTTGTTTTAAACGTAGCTAGCCGCGAACCGCAATTCATCGCAGCCCGTAAAGCAAAACGAGGTGCGAAATAATGCATCGCATTCTCTTAGTTGGTGGCGGGACTGCTGGCCATGTTGAACCAGCTCTTGCAGTGGCGAATTGGCTCTTAGCAAATCGTGATGATCTCTCTTGTGAATTTATTGGAACTAAGAGTGGAATTGAACAGGATTTGGTTCCTGCAGCCGGTCTAAAACTGCATACTATTCTCAAAACACCATTGCCTCGGAAGCTAAACCTGCGCCTACTTTTTTGGCCATTTCAATTGGCAGTCGCCATAGTTCAGGCGGCAAAAATACTTCGAAGCGCTGATCTAGTTATAGGTTTTGGCGGCTATGTAAGCGCGCCTTGTTATATTGCCACTCGTATTTTGGGAACCAAATTAATTATTCATGAAGCCAATGCGATACCGGGCTGGGCGAATAAATTAGGTGCAAAATTTGCCAACGAGAATCTGATCGCCTTTAAGAGCAGCACAAGTTTTGGTGGAAAATGGAGCCGCGCAAAATTAGTTGGAATGCCAATTCGCTCTGAGATTTTCGAGATTTCAAATATGGGAAAGTCAGATCGCAGCGCACTTTGGACTCAGACTTACCGCGACTTGGATCTAGACCGAACAAAGCCAACAATTTTTATCTTTGGAGGCTCTCTAGGTGCGCAAACGTTAAATTCTGCTGTTGCCGGCGCAATATCGGTTCTTCTTGAAAAGGGATTCAACATTATTCATGGCGTTGGCAGTAAGAATGAATTGCCAAAAGCGCGTCCTGGCTATGTTCCTCTCGCATATATTTCGGATATGGCGAATATGTATATTGCAAGTGATCTCGTCATCTCCAGAGGGGGCGCAGTTACTTGTGCCGAATTAGATGCTGCTAATTCATATGCGCTAATCGTTCCGCTACCTATTGGCAACGGTGAACAGAGCGCCAATGCTGCAGATTTAATTGCCAAAGGTGCAGCGCAAATCTGTAGTAATTCAGAATTTACTTCAGAATGGTTGATTTCAAATATTGATCAGCTGATTTCAAAGGCAGAAGAGTGGAACGCTATGCGTGCACCAAGTACGCAAAAGCCAGCTGCCCAGTCGATTGGTGAAATCATTTTGCAATCACTAGGCAAGAGCGCATAATGAATCTTGCGGAATTAGCAGATAAGAAAGTCCACTTCATTGGACTCGGTGGTGCAGGAATGAGTGGCATCGCCCGCATCATGTTGGCGCGGGGAGTAAACG